>CAUZBD010000416.1:0-3253 GCA_963577795.1 Planctomycetota bacterium
TTGTTTGCCTCTCCAAGGCTAGTCGGCAAATGCGGCATCAAATGCAACGTTATTCGGCGCGAAGTCAATTTTCTTGACAAATTCACACGCTTCTTGAGCACCATGTTCTCGATCCATGCGGGCGTCTTCCCATTCCACCGAAAGAGGACCGCTATAGCCGATATCGTTCAGCGCGCGGATGATCTCTTCAAAATTAACGCTTCCCCGTCCTGGGGAACGAAAATCCCAGCCACGTCGGGGATCACCAAAATTCAGATGGCTCCCCAAGATCCCGCTCCGACCGTCAAGCGTCACAATCGCATCTTTGATGTGGACGTGATAAATTCGATCTGGAAAAGCACGAATGAATTCGACCGAATCGACGCCTTGCCAGATCAGATGCGATGGATCGAAATTAAAACCGAATTCTTCCCGGTGATCGAGTGCTTTGAGGGCTCGTTCAGCGGTATAGATGTCGAAAGCAATTTCGGTGGGGTGTACTTCGAGGGCAAAGCGAACACCACATTCGCCAAACACATCCAGGATCGGATTCCAGCGTTCCGCAAATTGTGCAAAACCGTCTTCGAGCATCGACTCGGGAACCGGTGGAAACGAGTAGAGAAGATGCCAGATACTTGATCCGACAAAACCATTGACCACCTCAATTCCCATTTTTTGCGCAGCCCGTGCGGCATTTTTGACGTCCTCCGCTGCACGCGCATTGACGCCTGCTGGGTCGCCGTCACCCCAGACATACTTGGGGAGGATTGCTTGATGACGCTGATCGATGATGTCGCATACCGCCTGTCCGACCAGATGGGTACTGATCGCATAGCACTGCAAATCGTATCGGTCCAAAAGCTCTCTTTTTTCGGCGCAGTAATTATCGTCTGCTACTGCTTTGTCGACCTCAAAATGGTCACCCCAGCACGCCAACTCCAGTCCTTGGTAACCGAATTCACTCGCCTTGCGCGCCATATCCTCCAGCGGCAGGTCGGCCCACTGGCCGGTAAACAATGTGACAGGACGTGTCATGCTCTACTCCTTAGTGTGATCGAAGATATCGCCCGATCATTTTGACAGATATCTTGCCGGCATCAATGGCTGCGAGAGGCCATTAGGGAACAAGTTGTGCTTGGCAACCGGTAAAGATTCTACAGACGCTACAGCTTAGATGGAGCAACGCAAAAAGGGTGAGGATCGGCCAGTCGGATAAGCGGCTAATCTCTTTTGCCATTTCCGGCGATACTTTTCCGCATCTCTGTATCAGCTTGGATATTACGCAGCTTGTAATAGTCCATGATACCGAGTCGCGAACTGCGAAAAGCATCGGCCATTGCCTGGGGTACTTCGGCTTCTGCTTCGACGACCTTGGCCCGGCTTTCTTCGATGGCAGCAATATTTTCCTGCTCTTTTGCCGCTTCCATGGCTCGCTTTCCCTCTGCACGGGCTTGGGCTACGTGCATGTCGGCCTCGGCCTGATCCGCCTGCAGTCGGGCTCCGATGTTGGTCCCAACATCAATGTCTGCGATATCGATAGAGACGATCTCGTAGGCTGTCTGTGCGTCCATGCGTCGTGCGAGTACTGCCTTGGAAATAGTATCCGGATTCTCAAGCACGTTCTTGTGAGACGTTGCCGAACCGATTGCGCTGACAATGCCCTCACCAACGCGAGCAATGATTGTCTCTTCGGTTGCCCCCCCAATCAAGCGATTCAGATTTGCGCGAACTGTAACGCGGGCTTTGACTTTGAGTTGAATTCCATTTTTTGCAACTGCATCGAGCGTCTGTCGACCTGAATCTACACCAGGACAATCGATGACTTTGGGATAGACGCTCGTCTGTATCGCCTCCAGGACATTTCGTCCAGCCAAATCAATCGCAGCCGCTTGTTTAAAATCGAGATCAACAATTTTTGCCTTAAGTGCTGCGATACAGGCGCGAATTACCAAAGGTACATTGCCACCGGCGAGGTAATGTGCTTCAAGGTTTTTACTAGTGATTCCGGTGGAATCATCCAATCCAGCCTGCACGGCCATAATCTTGCTGCGAACGATAATCGTAGGGTTGACCTTACGGAAGGTCATTCCCAAAAGATCCAAGATCCCGATTTGTGCGCGTGTTGTGGCGCATTGAATCCAAAGGCGAAAGTAACGCGTGAATACAGCCAGGACAATCAGCGCACCGATACCCAGAATCGAAAAAACGACAATCGGAATAACAACGCCACTACTGGCACCCAGCAATATGATAGACAGCATGAAATGGGACATACAATTTCCGGGTAAGTTCTGGGAAAAAGACGACTTCTATTTTACTTTCTCTGGGCCTGTTTTTCAAGAGAGTGGATCGTCCAGCGGATCAATTCCGAGGGACTCAATCGGCCTAGAAAGAGGGTCTTGATCGGGATTACTGGTCGAGGGATACGCCGTTGATCCTTCCGCTTTTCGAATAACTAGGCGGTTATTTCGGATACGCACGACCGCCACTGGGTCACCCGTATCGAGAGCACCGGATTCACTGACCGCTTCATACGTTTTGTCTCCGATCGAAATAGTTCCCCCGGGCAGCATCGCACTTTTCGCAATACCCCGAGTACCGATCAATGCCTGATATGCTCTTCGCGGGTCATTTTCGGGAAGTACTTCTGTTTCCTTTGGCATTTTAAGCATCAAGCGGCGACCGAATGGCGTGTTGGGTAGCCATTTGAACGCGACGATCACAGTGGCAGGTAAGCTTACAGCAGCGATTCCTAAAAACAGAAATCCAGCCGTTGTCCCGCTAAAATAAAAAGCCAGTACGATCGCCGTGATGATTGCCGAGAGAGATAAAAATCCGAGTATTCCCGCAGAGGGAATGAAGACCTCCAGCATGGCCAGGCCTAATCCAAAAGACAGCAGCAATATAGCCCAGATAATTGGATGCATGGGTTCTTTTCGTTATTAATTCGTGCGAGGTGGTATGTACTGTATGAAGGGTTTTAGTTTCAGTCTGTTTATAGTTCCGAATTAGATTTTTTGCACATTCCTTTAATCTCCCGTTGGTTTTACCACAACACGCGTACCGTGAACCTCAATCACTTTGATCGGAGTATCTGCAGAGATCCATTCGCCTTCAGCGATGACATCGACCAGTTCATCCACAATGGTTGCTTTTCCCGATGGCCTTAAGTCAGTGACGGTTTGACCGAATGCGCCTAGAATTTTTGGAGCACCCTTATGGAAATATTTTTCTTCCATCTGGCTTTGGTTGGGCAGAATCAAGCGACTTAGGA
>CAUZBD010000417.1:0-3251 GCA_963577795.1 Planctomycetota bacterium
TGATTTGCCATGTCCACTACCCAGGGAAACGCCGCCGAAACACAGGTTGTCGAGTTCGACGTCCGTACCGATGAGATGCTCGTCAACATGGGGCCCCAGCACCCGAGCACCCATGGTGTGTTGCGTTTGGTGTTGCGTACTGATGGCGAAGTGGTTTCCGAGGTGACACCCCACATAGGATATCTCCACCGCTGTGCAGAAAAAATTGGCGAAAATCTGACCCCGCGTCAGTGGATCCCGTATACGGATCGGATGGATTATTTGGCCGGGATGAGCATGAATCTCGGTTGGTCCCTTTGTGTCGAGAAGCTCATGAATCTTCAGGTGCCCGAGAAAGCGAGGCACTTGCGGGTGATCATTGCGGAGATGCAGCGGATTGCCAGTCATCTAGTCGGGATGGGGGCCTATGGATTGGACTTGGGCAGTTTCAGTCCCTTTTTATACGCCTTTCGCGAACGCGAAAAAATCCTCGATCTCTTTGAAGAGGCGTGCGGTGCCAGGCTGACTTATAGCTACCTGACAGTCGGTGGTGCCACGGCAGATTTGCCACCCGGTTGGCTACAAAAATGTGAAGCTTTCCTCGATCAGTTTCTCCCGGTCATCGACGAGTACCATGCGCTGCTGACAACGAATTCGATTTTTATTAAACGCTGTACGGCCATTGGGGTGATGTCTTCGGAGATGGCGATCAGCTATGGGTGCAGTGGTCCCGTGTTACGCGGGAGTGGAGTCGATCTCGATCTGCGGCGGGACGGTGAAGAGTGGTGTACGAACATGTACGACGGTTACGCGTTTGAAGTGATTGTCGAGAAGGAAGGACACTATCCGAAAGACCACGTATACCCGCCAGTTCCTCCCGAGGCGATCTTGGGCGATTGTTGGCATCGATTTTACGTCCGTATGTTGGAGGTCCGGCAATCGATCGATCTGGTGCGTCAGGCGATCGATCGCTACAGTTCCGCAACCGGTTCCTATGGGGAACCGGTGAAGCTCGCTGAGAAATTGCCTCGCGGTGAAGCGTATCTCGAGACGGAGGCTCCTCGTGGCCAGATGGGCTTTTATATTGTCAGCGACGGTTCTTCCATTCCCTGGCGGGCGCGAGCCCGTAGTAGTTGTTTTTGCAACCTGTCGGTGACTTCCGAGCTCTGCCGCAACACGTTGATTGCCGATATTCCGGCCATTGTCGGATCGCTCGATATTGTGATGGGCGAAATTGATCGTTAACCCACCATAACGAGGTGGATGGTCGGCTCCACGCGACGGATGTTGGCTCTCTCAAAAGCCTTGGGGGCTTGCCGGTTACCGCCCGCTTGTGCCATATTTCACGAGCTTGAGGCCTGCCATGTGGCCCCCCCAATGAAGACGGCAGGGTTGTTTTTGAGGCAGCCTGTGAGCTGCTTCAACGTGTTGGGAATTTTGACAAAAAGACGCGTAGGGTTCAGGTTGCTGTGTCGGATTATTTGATCAGTCACTGGGGTTGGTATCCACTTCTGGTCCATACGTTGATGGCCTTGCTGGCCGCAGCGTTGGTCCTGTTGGTCATCGCAGGCGGTTCGGTCCTGTTTATTTGGATGGAGCGCAAGGTTGCCGGTCGTATTCAGGATCGTTTAGGACCAACGCGCGTGGGGGGGAAATTCGGCTGGCTTCAGACCATCGCCGACGGGATCAAGCTGCTCTCAAAAGAAGATTTATGTCCGGAAGGTGCCGATACATTACTTTTTCGGATTGCCCCCTACGTTGCCTTCTGTGCTTCCTATGGTTCCTTCATTGCGCTACCGTTTGCGACTGGCTGGGTGGGGCTTGATATCAATGTGGCCGTCTTTTTTGTTGTGGCCGTGCTGGGACTCGAGGTATTTGGTGTGATTCTGGCGGGTTATGCATCGGCATCCAAATGGTCACTGTTTGGAGCCATGCGAGAAGCGGCGCAGGTCATTAGCTACGAAGTGCCACTCGGGTTGTGTATTGTCATTCCGGTGATGCTTGCCGGGACGATGGATTTGACGAAAATTGGCAACATGCAGGCCGGTTGGTTTACCAACTGGTATCTGTTTCACGATCCCTTCACCTTCATCACGTTTTTTATCTATTACACCTGTGCGCTTGCGAGCGTCAATCGTGCCCCGTTCGATCTGGCAGAAGCCGAAAGCGAGTTGGTAGCCGGCTTCCATACGGAATACTCCGGGCTACGCTGGAGTTTCTTCTTCATGGCCGAATATGGCTCCATGTTTCTGGTTTCCGCACTGGGTTCGGTCCTGTTTCTCGGGGGTTGGAACGGCCCGTTTCCTCTGGCGCAGTGGATTTTCGGCCAGCACGCGAGTGAACTCAGCGGGTTTTCCTTCGTGATTGCGAATCTGCTTGGCCTGATGACTTTCATGCTTAAGGCCGTCATCGCCGTGACGGTGATGATGTGGATCCGCTGGACACTGCCCCGGTTGCGGATTGATCAGGTGATTACGACCTGTTGGAAATATTGTACGCCGATTGCAGCGGTGATGTTCCTGGGAGTTATTACCTGGCAGCTTTTTGGTCTGCCCAGCGGGGGCGATGTGTTGCCCTATCACCAACAGGGCGTTCGGCGGTTGCCGGGTGCGTTGCGCGAGGGTCCTTTTGATACGGCTGAAGTGTGGTACGCGCCAAAAAAAGATGTGTTGCCCGCTCCTAAAGACAGCGTAGTTGACGCTCGGTGGCATGCTCGTGCCCGCCTGGCGAGCGATCGGAAGGGGGGGTAAGCAATGGGTGAGATCAACGGACATGCACTCCTCTTTTTGTTTTTCGGTTTATTGACGTGCCTCTTTTCCCTCGCCGTTGTCTTTTCGGCCAACGTGGTACGGATGGCCTTTTATTTGATTCTTGCTTTGGCTGCGACTTCCGGATTGCATTTTCTTGCGGGTGCGGATTTTGTCGGTGCGATGCAGTTGGTGTTGTATGTGGGCGGAACGTTGGTTCTTCTCGTCTTTGGTGTGATGCTCACAGCGCAAAATCCGTTTGTCTCGCTGCGAACAGCCGGAGGCGACTGGATTGTCGCTGCGTTGGTCGGTGGGATTCTGTTGGTGATCCTGATCCCGGTCGCTTTTCAGGTGGGACTTCCCCCCAGCGAAGCTTCGCTGATGGACCGGCGGGCTGAGCGAGAAACGGTCGTTTCCACCGAACCGGTCAGCGTGCCAACGGCAACGCGGATTGGCTTGGGCTTACTGGGTGTCCCGGGGGACGATGTATCGGGTTATTTGTTGCCTTTTGAGATTATTTCGATC
>CAUZBD010000418.1:0-3241 GCA_963577795.1 Planctomycetota bacterium
GGGTCCACAACCGGATTCCACATACCACCTCCTAAGGGCATTCATCGATCGGCCGATAGGGACTGTCTCCTCCAATAAGGGGCGTCCCCGCGGCCGGTGGCCCGCCAAAGGCTAGGTACCAAGCCGGACGGCTCTCTGGCCACCAGGTTTCTGGTTACCAGGCTTCTGGTGACACTGCGATCGATGGGCGGCAGCAGATAAATCCGCTTGTTGGGCCAATCGTCGCAGATGCGCCGCAATAAAGAATGATCCGGTGACGCAGACTGCCCCGCCCCCAGCCAAGCGGTCACGGGCAACGTTCCAGGCTGCGTTGGGATCGTGCTGCACCTCCCACGTGATGCCTTCCCGACCTGATTTGGTATTGATCTGCTGCACAATCTCCGCCAGATGGTGCGGATCTGCGGCTCGACTACTGCCCAGGTACCGCGTCAAAATCACGTGATCAAATCGCGGTAGCAGTAGCCTCAACATCCCTTCCAGATCTTTATCGACGGAACTGGAAAAGAGAAGTATCCGCGAATCTCCAAAAGCAATTTCCTCGAGCGTATCGAGCAGCGCCCGGATCGAAGCCACGTTATGCGCAGCATCGATCACCAAGAAGGGATTTCTGGAGATCAGTTCCACACGACCGCGACAGCTGACCTCCGCCAGAGCCCGCCGAACAACACGGTCATCCCACTTCCAACCGTCTGCCGAGAGCAAATCGAGCGTAGTAAGGGCCAACGCGGCATTCTGCGCCTGATGGCGTCCGAGTAAACCTAATTGCATACCGGTCCGGGATTTCAAGGAACTTTGACGGGCCTTGTAGTCGAATGTTGCGTGCAGCTCGTTGCCGACCGGTGCCGTGTACGCCACAACGCCGAAGTCGCGATCCATTTCCAGTAAGGGCGCTGCGCACGCTGCCACTCTTGATGCAATCACGTGCCGCGCTGCCTCCTCGGTCACCCCACTGACAACCGGAACACCCTGCTTGATAATGCCAGCTTTTTCGTTCGCGATTTGGGATAATGTATCGCCAAGTTCACGGGTGTGATCGAGACTGACGCTCGTAATGACCGTTACGGCGGGCCGACATACATTCGTCGAATCGAGTCGCCCCCCCATTCCCACTTCGAGTACCGCCAAATCCACTTTTCGCCGCGCGAAATAAAGCATGGCAACCGCAGTGGTGACTTCAAAGTAAGTGGGGCCCACCACGTTCGGTTCTTGATCCATCGCTTCGGCAATCGAACGCAATTCCAAGAGAAGATCAGCCAGTTCCGTCGGGCGAACCGGTTGCCCGTCAATCACAAACCGCTCTTCGACAGTATCTAGGTGGGGTGACGTGTAGAGCCCCACTCGGTATCCGCTTGCACTGCAAATGGCAGCCAGCATGGTGGCCGTGGAACCTTTGCCCTTCGTCCCCGCGATATGGACGGCAGGAAATATGTTTTGGGGATTATCAAGTCGGCTGAGCAACTCTTGCATGGAGGCAAGGTGAAATGCTTTGGCGTCGGTCTGCGGCCTGCGCTCGTGATTTTGACGACTCGTCAGAAACGCCATCGCTTCACGATAGTGCGATCCACACCGGTTCGTATTCATCAACTTTGCCTAAAAAACTTTTCGATCCGTTGGCCTGACCGATGTCCAGTATCGATCTTGCAGACCTTCGTGGTAGATATTGTTTTTATCTCTTGAAGAGAAGAAACTCCAGACCCGCTTGAATCGAAGGAAAAACACGCAACCAGCCCTTTGGTGGCGTGAGGTGGGTATAAGCAAAATAAGTAAGGCTGGGAAAAGGAACCGTGCCCATTGTTAGATTTTTTTCGGCGTCCTTTTCCCTATTTTCCGCAGCGCATCGATCGCTGCCGTTTGTGTATCGACAGTACGTGCGATCTCTGTATCCTCTTCGGGTGCTCTACCCTTCAATGCCGATGCTTGACTCGCGCAGTCTCCCTCTTTTAATTCTGCCTCGCTTTTCCCGGGCAGCACCGCTTTACTGGAGACGCTTTGCTGTGGATCGATTTTTTGCTCCACCTGAGAATCCTCCAAAGAAGCTTCGTGCATCTGCTGCGGGTCCAGTGCATCGCTCCAGTCGTCGACAATCTCTTCCGGATGTCGAATCCTCTGCATTTTTTTGGTGCTGTTTTCTTGCGATTGTCCACGCAGTGGACGGTCACCCAATGAAACACCACTCACCTGGACGAGAAATTGGAGCGGCCCCACACTCAACAGATTTCCGGTGTGGAGTTCCTGTTCACGCAGCACCCGCACACCATCGACGTAGATGCCGTTCTTACTGCTGAAATCAATCACTGCAATATAGTTTTCCTCGACAATCAATGCACAGTGATGCCGACTCACCACATCGCTATTGCAGCGGAGATGACAATCGCGATCGCGACCGATGATGAATTTGGGGACCGACACGTGGACTTCATCACCACTACGTGCGCCGCCAACAACGATGAGTTTTAGTTGCACCTGCCGTTCTCCTCACACTAGCAGTTGCACCCTTCCCCCTACCGGCCTCGCGCAACATGAGCATGACAAAAAGCGGATAGAAACGCAAACATTTTGCAAATACCTGCTGTTTCCTACGCACGGGCCAACCGATTGGTTCTGCCTCTTTACGGCGCTAAGACATCTCCAGTGCTTTCCCGGCCCTGGCGGGTCGAGAGCGCCTGCCAGATTAATCTGTCGATGTCATCATCGATCGTAAACACCGATCCGGAAGCGGTGGCGACATTCACTGTATCGGGATGATGGCTTCGCGCAGTCACCGCAGCATAGGTGATAGGCTCTGAACTTTCGTCGTCCTCGTCCTCGTCCTTGCCAAGTCCTTCTCGATGACTGTTGAAATCGATGTCGTTGTAGATGGGGTGAGGGACCACCGTATTGGGTGGAAAAGTGGCCGTAAACCCGGTCTGATGCACGCGGCCATCGACCCATTCGGTGTGCCCTGAGTTCTCTTTCGGACTTCCGCCTAAAGTGGCAATCTCCGAAGGTTCGGTCGGTGGTGTCGCGTCGCCCTTACCGCCGTCTCGCAAATAGGGATTGTAGGTTTTCACCTCGCTCAGCATGAGCGTTCTGCTCAGCCCATCGCGGACTTGCCGGACGCGTGTGCCGCGATTCGGGTGAAACATGCCGTCCCCGCCGGTTTGCGTGTTTGGATCCCACACCTTCCACGTCCCCATATTGACGGCATAATTGATCGGGGCATACGTCACGCCGCTCGACTGCCGCAGTTCGGTATTCCGTT
>CAUZBD010000419.1:0-3237 GCA_963577795.1 Planctomycetota bacterium
GAGTGCTTTACGTGCGGAGGCAAGAATTTCCGGCGTACTCTGTAGCGATTTTTGCAATGCTTCTGGGTTTGCTGCAGAAGCGACGACCCGTGTCTTGTTCAACTCAGCGGTTAGTTCCGTAAAGTTGATTTGTATCGCATTCTGCTTTGCGCCTATCAGCTTGAGTTGCTGCAATGACTCGGGACTCAGCGGCTGAGTCGTGTCGTCATGTGGGATCTGCTCGGCTGCGAGCTCGCGGATTTGGACCTGCTGTTCGTGCAGATTGCCGTAATCCTGTAGAAAGGCGCGTTCTTCGGTACGCTGCTCATGAGAATGCACCTCAGGTAATGGCAGGCCTTTGGCGAGCGCGCCGGGAATAGAAAGCAGGTTGGTGAGTCCAGAACCCTTCGGGCTATCGTCCACCATCACATGGGTCTGGCTTGCAAAAATCAATACGCCGATTCCGGCAAGCATTCCATATACGACGGCGGGTGAGACAGCGCGAAACCAACGGCCATACTTTAAAAGACCCGCAATAAGTTGGATTACACCAGCGACAAGCACGGTGATCCCCAACGTTTCGAGGCCGTGATCCGCGATGATCTGATAGACGATTACCGTGAGTCCCGCTGCGGGACCGCTGACTTGAAGAGGAGCCCCTGAGAAGAAGCCTACGATCAGGCCACCAACAATCCCGGTGATCAGCCCGGCGGCCACCGGAGCGCCCGATGCAATGGCGATTCCCATGCAGAGCGGGAGTGCCACTAAAAATACGACAATCGATGCGAGAATATCTTGTCTCGCTCCAGAAAAAATGGTTTTCACTTGACGTGATTCTCCGCAATCATTGTTTGGCCGAGAGAGTGTGGCTGCTGTCAACGACTTTTTTAAAAGATGGGCCTGTCCGCAATGGTTTGTGTCCTCGGTACTATCGAATCGGTGAGTAAATACGCATACCCTCCAAATGAGGGTATTTTGACGTGGTTCTCCGCTCAGCGTGCGGTGAGAGCCGTTATAGATGATAGATATCTATCATCTATGAGCTAAAAATGGGAAAAATATAGGAAAAAAGGCCAGTATATGATTGATAAATTCCATTAAATGACTGAAAATAGATAGGAACTGGCAACAACGACTCAATCTGTCCTGGGAGCGTAATGCGATGGTGGTCCAAAGTCGGCGGGATCGACTGCTTGAAATGATCCGCACGCGGGGATTTGCGGCCCTTCCGGATTTGGCTGGCGAGTTGTCCGTGTCGGAGTCCACGGTTCGCCGCGATTTGGAATATCTTGAGGCATTGGGCCAAGCCCAACGGACCCACGGAGGCGTTTTCTACACCGGAGAATCGCCTGAATTTCCGCATTTTCGCGATAGGCAACAAGCGCATTGGGATAAAAAGAAAGCCATTGCCTCGGCAGCAGCTGCACTCGTGGAAGATGGGGAAACGGTTCTTTTAGATGGCGGCAGCACAACCTATGAAGTGGCGCGGCTCCTCCTTGGCCGGCCGCTGCAAGTGGTCACCAATTCAATGCCTGTCGCTAATCTGTTGGCATCCTCGGCGGACTGCGATTTGGTGCTGGTTGGCGGTAACGTCCATTTTCGCACTGGTGTCACCATGGGGCCGTTTGCAAATGCAATGCTGCGGGACTTGAATGTGCGGCATACGATTTTATCGGTCGCAGCGGTTAATCGGCGTGGATTTTTTAACAGCAATATTCTTCAGGTGGAAACGCAGCGAGCTATGCTTGCTGCATGTGATGAGCCGGTGATCGTCGCCGACAGCACGAAGTTCGGGAGCAGTAGTCTTTCGAGGCTTTGCGGGTTGGATGAGGTATCCCGGCTCGTTGTCGATGCCGAAATATCGGGTCCTTGGAGAGATCGAATGGATCAATCCGGTGTGCAATTACACGTTGCCCCACTGACTGCAGATCAAAACAAAGAGAGTGCTTGATGAGTACGGATGCAGTATTAATTAGCGGAAATCAACAGCAAAAATCGATTGACCGCTTGGCGGTCGAGCGGATTGTTCGCGAGCTAATCGGTAAGAAAAGCCCCAGCGCCCCGGCAGTAGCGGGTGAGTTGGTCGTGAGTATTTCTGCTCGTCATTGCCACCTCACGGATGCCGACGTGGAGACGTTGTTCGGCCCGGGTAAAACGCTCACGCCGATGAAGGATCTTTATCAGGATGGCTTTTATGCCGCCGAGGAGACGGTCATGGTGGTTGGCCCCCGGAAGCGGATGCTTCCGGCAGTACGCGTTCTGGGACCGACCCGACCCGCAAGTCAAGTGGAACTTGCCTTTACGGACGCGATTTCCTTGGGTCTTGATATTCCGGTGCGGGCAAGTGGAAAGATTGAGGGAACTCCCGGGTGTGTGTTGGTCGGACCGGCGGGCGTCGTAGAACTCTCTCAGGGTGTGATTCGCGCCGAGCGGCATGTACACATGGGGCCCGACGATGCCCTTCGTTACGGTGTCAAAAATGGAGACCGCATCGACCTAGTCGTTCACTCATCCTGCCGCGCGATCCTGACCGACCTGCTCGCACGCATCGATGCTGCGGCAAAATTAGAGGTTCATATCGATACAGATGAAGGAAATGCGGTTGATCTTCAACACGCAACTAAGTGCAATTTGATTCGACAGGCGGTACGCACATAAGGTTTTTATTCGTTTACTCTTGATTAGGAGATGCTTGTTATGGCGAAGGTCCACGAAGCACTGGGCATGATCGAAACCAGGGGTTTCATCTGCTTAGTTGAGGCTACCGATGCGATGATGAAAGCGGCCAATGTCAATTTTCTTGGCTGGGATAAAGTTGGCTCCGGTCTAGTTACCGCGTTCGTGACGGGTGATGTCGCAGCGGTGAAGGCTGCCACGGATGCCGGGGCAAATGCCGCAGGCCGAATTGGCGAGGTAGTCAGCGTGCAGGTCATTCCACGACCGCATGATGACATCGATGTGGTACTCGGTCCGGTTGCGGGCTAAATGTGCTTTAATATTCAGTGAACTAATTTAGAAAATCGGAGAGAATGCTATGGAACATGCAATTGGCATGATTGAAACACGCGGACTAGTTCCGCTGGTCGAGGCGAGCGACGCGATGGCCAAGGCGGCTAACGTCGAAATCATCAAGCGAATTTCAATCGGTGGCGCGTATATGACGACCGTTGTTAAAGGCGACGTAGGCAGCGTTCGTGCTGCGGTTGAAGCGGGCGCGACAGCAGCGTCGCAGATGGGAGAGCTGATCTCCAGTCACGT
>CAUZBD010000420.1:0-3227 GCA_963577795.1 Planctomycetota bacterium
CACATTCGGATTTAGCAGCCAGTGAGATTGTCCGTAATTCGCTAAAAATTGCCAGCCAGATTGATGTCTATACCAACGACCAGATCGTGATTGAGGAGATGGAGGCAATCGGTTGAACGAAATAACGCAGTGTCGAACTCCTCGCCAGATCGTTGCCGAACTCGACAAATACATTGTAGGGCAAGACGCGGCGAAGCGGGCCGTTGCGATAGCCGTTCGAAACCGTTGGCGACGACAGCAACTCGATGAAGAGATGCGTCGGGAAGTCGCGCCCAAGAATATTTTGATGATTGGCCCCACGGGGGTCGGTAAAACCGAAATTGCCCGTCGCCTTGCCCGGCTTTCTTCCGCACCCTTTATCAAGGTCGAGGCCAGTAAATACACGGAAGTGGGATACTACGGTCGCGACGTGGAGAGCATGATTCGCGAGCTTGTCGAAAGTGCGATTCTCATCGTCCGCGAGCAAGAGCGGACCGCAGTCGAGGCACAGGCGCACGAACGGGTGGAGTCACGGTTGCTCGATATCCTGGCACCGCTTCCAATGCTCACCGATGCAGATGGTGATGCTGCCGAACTGAGAGAGCGCCACGCGCGAACCCGCGAAAAAATTCGTGCAATGCTCCTGGCCGGCGAGATGGAGCAACGAAACATTGAAATCACAGTAGAGCAAAAGTCGGCTCCGATGATGTTGACAAATATGGGTGCCGAACAGATGGACTTTGATCTACAGGGGTTGTTTGAAAAGGTGATGCCCCGCAATACGTCGCAACGCGAAATGACGGTGGCCGAAGCACGTAAGGTTTTATTCGAGGAGGCGTGCGAAGCACTCGTCAGTTCTGAAAAAGTAAATGCGCAGGCCATCGAACTGGCTGAAAACGTAGGAATCGTATTTCTCGATGAAATGGATAAAATCGTGGCCACTGAAGGTGGTCGAGGCGCAGATGTTTCTCGGCAGGGAGTGCAGCGCGATTTACTGCCGATCGTTGAGGGGACGACCGTACAGACGAGATACGGTTATGTCAAAACGGATCATATTCTCTTTGTTGCGGCGGGTGCTTTCCATAAAGTTAGCCCAAGTGACTTAATGCCCGAGTTGCAGGGTCGTTTTCCGATTCGTGTTGAATTGACAGATTTAACCCGAGAAGATTTTGTTCGCATTCTCACCGAACCGCGAGGGTCGCTCACAAAGCAATATGCAGCGTTGATGCAGACCGAAGGCGTAAAGGTCGAATTCACCCCTGAAGCAATTGATGCACTCGCTGGATATGCTTTTGATGTGAACCAGAAATCGCAAAATATCGGGGCGCGTCGTTTGTATACGATCATGGAGCGATTGCTCGAAGAGCTTTCATTCGAGTCGCCCGATATGAAAATGGGCGATGTGACTGTCAATCCTGCTTATGTCCATGAGAGGCTAGAAGCCTTGAGTCAGGATGAAGATTTGAGTCAATTTATTCTCTAGCGGAGCACCGCGTCGGTTGCACGCATTGCAAGGTCGTTTCTCGAGGAGGTAGCGGTCGATGGAACAGCAGCCGGTAGCAGTCGTCACGGGTGCATCCCGGGGAATCGGTCGGGCGATTGCCAGTAAACTTGCCACGTGCGGCTTTAACGTGGTTGTAAACTTTGTGCAAAGTGAAGATCGGGCGGCATCGCTTGTTGCAGAAATTGAAGCCCAAGGATGCAAAGCGCTCGCGGTGCGGGCCGATGTTGGAAATGCCGATGACCGTGACCAATTGTTAGCGGTCTGCCGGGAACGATTCGGCCGCCTCGACCTCCTGGTGAATAATGCAGGCATTGCGCCAGCGCAGCGGGTCGATCTTTTGTCGACCACCGAAGCAAGTTGGGAGCAGATTTTCACCACCAATTTAAAGGGTCCCTTTTTTCTTTCTCAGCAGGCGGCTCACGGAATGATCGCGCAGATTGCAGCGGGCGAAATTCCCACGGGGAAAATTATCAATATATCCTCCATTTCCGCCTATGCCGGTTCGCTTGATCGAGCCGATTACTGCATGGCGAAAGCAGGATTGGCAATGATGACCCAATTATTGGCCGCGCGTCTTGCCGACGAGGGTATTCAGGTATTTGAGATTTGTCCAGGCATTATTCGTACTGATATGACGGCTCCTGTTACTGCAAAATATGATGCCCTGATCGAGGGTGGTCTGACTCCGATGCAGCGCTGGGGAGAAGCGGATGATGTGGCGGAGGCGGTGCAGGCCTTGATCGAAGAACGTTTTCCCTTTAGCACAGGGCAGCGTTTTCATGTCGACGGTGGATACCATCTCCGGCGGCTCTAATTTCTCGAGGTCGATAGATCATGAACTTTGCGCTGTTGGGAACTTCTCCACTCATCAGGCAATTTGAATTGCAACTTGCTGATTCGAAAGCCCATCAAACAGTTTTCTCTTTACCAAATGTAAACCAAATCGATTTGGTTGCGCTTGAGCAATCTGGTGCGCAAGTGATCGTTTTGGATGGCATTGGTGACGAAACGGTGTTGCTTCGTGGAATCGAAGTCTTGAAAGCGTTCGACGGCCTCGTGCTGCTTGCACAGTTCTGTACTCGCACCGTTTTGACAGCTTATGAAGTGGAAAGATTAGCGGGAGATGCTGTGGGACTGTTTGCCCCTATTCTGCCTCTGCTTCAGCATCCGGCCATGGAGATATTTCGTGAAACACAAACGGATTCCACAACCAATCCCCTCACCGCTATCGGACAGATCGAGCGGGTGGAGATGGAGCGGGTAATGCAGACCGAGCATGTCGAGTCCGTTTTAGATGCTTGTGCTCAGGATCTTACAGTACTGGTGGCGTTGGCTGGCCCTATCAAAGAGGTTGTGGCAATGCGTGTGGGAAGCGAACCTGTTCCTCTCAACGTGCAAGGCACAAGCCAGAGCGGCCCCTTGGTGCGTTGGTCTGCCGTGCGGCCTTGCCCGGATGTCGAATCGGCACGAATTCTCATTGAGGGAACGCAGGGTCGGGTGGTTATCCGTCTGCGCGAAACAGGCCACTGGGATATAGAAGCGGACGCGAAAGTCCTCTCCTTTCCTCCACTCGACTTCGTTACCCACTGCGGGGAGATGAACCAGGATGCAGCAGTCCGTTGGACACCCGTTACGCATAGCCTGGAAGTGCGCGAAGCGGTCGCAAAAAGTTTGCAGCGGGGACGTCTCATTCGGCTTAATCTTGACGGGCACGGGGAACGCACGGCCTTCAAGGGCACCATGG
>CAUZBD010000421.1:0-3205 GCA_963577795.1 Planctomycetota bacterium
TTAGGACCGACGCCCGCGGGGCTTGTAAAAAGATTTGGAGAACCCACGTTTTTAACCCAGACGGTGGCCCCTGTTTCGCCGTCTATCGTTTGAATGATGCCACGTTTTGTTTGTACAGTGAGAAATTCTCCATCAAAGGTAACCGTTTCGACACGGTCTCTCCTGACATCCATCTGGACTTGAGTAAACCAGGGCCTTGTAAGTCCGTCCTGTTGCAGCCGCGATGTGTCGATCAGTGTATCTGCAACAGCACTTTGGCACCCGGTCGCCATAATCACCGCGGTACCGATGAAGACGAAACGCAAGGTAAATTGCTTAAAGGTACTCATAGAAACAATGCGCTCGGTAGAAACGTAAATAGCGAATCAGGGAAGATTCATTAGGGAGACTAGGTAACGAATCAAGCCATCCTTCATTCTAGTCAAAAAGGATCGGGTGTTGGGGACTGGCTAATGTTTCATGAAAAGCATTAAATAGAAAGAAAAAATGGGTTCCGCTGCCGCGTTTCACGCGTTTCAGCCAAAAGACAAGATTTGGGGTATGTGTGCAAATACCTGTTCCTCTCGTAAGTAGGGTAAGAGGACCGATTTTAGAAACGTAAGATTTAAGCAAAATCATATCCATGCACGTAGGGAGTTTTCTCTTTTCACCGACCAGGGAAATATGTTTGGGTCTAGGCAGGTTTGCTCATCAATGGTGAAGGGTGATGATCGACTTAAACGCTCATGGATGCGATCCCCACGCCGAAAAAGAGATTGTCCAGAAAATATATGGATAGTTTAGTGAACCTAGCCGAACCCGAAGAATCTGTCCAAGCTGTTTTAGGTTATCTAAATTTTTCTTCCGGTAGCCACGACCCCCACTTTTTTAGGCACCTCAATGTTCTTTATCAATATTGTGAGCATGTGGGCGACTCCCAAGTTGAAGGAAACAAGCCAATTCCTCTGTGGTTACGCGTTTTTCAGCTACTTGAAGGTCAGCTAAAACATCTCCAGGAAAAAAGTTCTACTTTTACGAATCCGGAGCAAGCATTTCTTGTCTTAAGCAATACACGAGATACTTTGCTGCCCCAATATATCGAATTCCATTCCGATTTATTATTTCATCAATCTGAAGCAGCGCTCTTTGGCCCATTTTTTGTTGCTCGTGTATTTGAATTCTTTCTGATTTGCATCAATCAGTCACCGGGATGGAATAGCACGCGGCAGAATGAAATCATTGATAAGCTTAATGATTACGTTGGCTATCGACCGGTAGCGGTTTTGGAAAACGACCGCAAAATGCAACCGTATCCCCATGAATGGTGTTGTCCCATACCCCTATTTATCCGCGACGCAGGTGTCGCCCATGGGTTGTATACAGATCTTATAAATAAAACGCTTGAAATACTTCGATCTGTTCCGCTACAGCTTCGTTCTATTGCACAGTTTGATTTAAAAAACATGAAGGAAATGGCGGTTGATCCACGTCCCTACGATTTTGATCATCCCGTAAACAAGCGTCCAAACTATCAATTTGGTCTGTGGGATCCATTGAGTGTCGATAGCCGCGGGTTTTATTCACGGTTTGTGGTTCAGCAGGTCACACTCGATATTCTTTTAGACCGTATAAAGTGTGCGAATTCGGAAGATCAATCTCAGAAACTGTTTGAGTCTTCTGCCGCGTTGGCAGGAACCATCCTGATGGCGTCTGCAGTGAGTGGCCACGGTCCCGATGCTTACACCTCTGATGTTACGCTCGGTACATTATTACCGGTGATTGCAAACTTTCGCGAGGCATTTTACGCGCATCTTATAGATATTGTGAGTAAAGATAATGTTGCAATCGCCAGAAATCTTGTTGTCGAAGCAAATCTGTTAAATCAGCCCTTTGGCGGAGTGCGACGCTATTTGAATGCCCAGCTATCTCGGCGGCGCGCTCAACAATTAGAGCACATGCATCTGGCAATCATATATGCGCAAATCGAAAGGTCTGAGGCTGCCAGGCGACAAGCATCTTTTGTACCCGCGACGAGTACAAGGATCCTATGCGCATTAGAATGTTTGCTGACTGAAACTGAGACGTTGCTCCGCCACCGTCAAAGTACAGAAGCCGCAGCCAATCTGGAAAAAGCGATCGACTTAATCATGCGGGGTATTCATTGTGGAGCGATCGTAGACCCCTGGAATATTCTCGGCTTCGATTCAAATTTCAGTCTTTTTCCAGCACTTGAGAATAGTGTGCCAGATCATCGGATCGGCACATTAATTGAGTTGATCGATCGGATATTTTCTCAGTTTTCACGTACTTTGTGTTTAGCAGCTTCAGAAGAACAGCAAAACGTGGTCGAAACGATTTCCATTGAATTCAACGAGTTTTCGCTTTGGTGGGATCAATTTGCAGTTGGTTCGGTTCGTAATGTTGATGCAATCGTAGGCGGATCGGTTTACGAAGATGCACAGCTTGCAGCTAAAGCGTTAGCCGCATGGCAGCAGGCTGGAGCGACGTCCGGAGATTTGCGTTTTTGGCAACCATTCGTAGAACAAATCGACTCACCCAAAGGCTATGTGCTGATCATTAACGCGCTTCTGGACCACAAAGATTTTGTAGCCGCTATGCACTTGCTGATGCACTGGCTTAGTCAGTCGGATCAAGTCAATCTTCAGAAAGGCAGTGACTTATTTCATATTATTGCAAATCGGTGGCTCAACGACGTCTTAAACGTATTGGATAATTCTAAAACACAAGATACGACCGATGTTTGGAGAATGGTGGAAAAGTTCTTCGATTTCTTAGAGGCCAATTCTGGGATTTATGCCCAGGTCCCACAATGGGAACTAATCAATTCGGTCTCGGAACTTGACGAGAATTCCTTGGAATCCGAAAGTGAGTCCACGGACGGTCTGTATTCTGCGGCGTATGAAGAAGTTGTCTATCGTGATAGCACAGATGATGGAATTGATGGGGAAATTCTTGGGCCAGATGTGGATAGTTTTGGTCTCGCAGAAGAAGCACACCGCATCAGTGAAAGACTGGGATTCATGGTTACGACAACGCGACTGTGGAAATATGCGGTTGTGACGGCACTAGCCAACGCCGAAGATCAAAAAAAGTCTTTACGAGATCGCTTTATCAGCTGGCTTGAGCAGTCTCGAGGTCGGCAAAAAGAACTTTTCAAGCTGTTAAAAGCGATCGAGATGTGCGATCTCCCGCAACCACTCCCTAC
>CAUZBD010000422.1:0-3174 GCA_963577795.1 Planctomycetota bacterium
CTGGCTTGATACCGGAACTCACGAATCACTGCTGCAGGCATCCGTTTTTATTGAGACACTCGAGGCCCGACAAGGGATGAAAATTTGCTGCCCCGAGGAAATTGCCTACCGTATGGGATATATTGGGATTGAAGAACTAGCCAAACTGGCTGACGATCTTGGAAAAAGCAGCTATGGGGCATATCTGCAGGAGTTAACGCAAGAGTAGTGATCCTGGGAGGATGACTGTGTCTTGTATAAGATGAGAAAACGAACGTCGCAGTCAGGGAGCCAGGTCCGCCGCTCCGATCCCGGCTACATATTCGCAAGTCTGGTTGAGCATCGATTTGTGATAGCCCAACTTTCACGTCGTGCAATCCTGGGTCGCTACCGGGGCACAATGCTGGGACTTTTCTGGTCTTTGTTCACGCCGTTGCTCCTACTCGCTGTGTATACTTTTGTCTTCGGGACAGTGCTTCAGATCCGCTGGGTCGATCAAGGAGGGGGAAACCTGGAATTTGCGGCAATCCTGTTCTCAGGAATGCTGATCCATGGGATTCTTGCAGAATGCCTTACTCAGGCGTCATCCCTGATTTCTGCGAATCCACAGTACGTGAAGAAGGTTGTATTCCCCCTGGAAGCGCTCGCTTGGGTAACCGTTATAGGCGCGTTTTTCCAGGGTTTGGTTAGCACCTGCGTACTCGCAATCTACCTTTTATTTGTTAATGGTGCCGTACCGTGGACCATCGTTTTTTTGCCCTTACCGCTTTTTTCGTTGGGCCTCGTTTGTCTGGGCATAACATGGCTAGTAGCGGCTACCGCGGTATTCCTAAAAGACATTGCTCAAGTTGCTGGGATTCTCACCACAATTCTATTTTTCATGGCTCCCATTCTTTACCCGAAAACTGCACTTCCCGAACAATTCCAGATCTTTCTTTATCTGAACCCAATAACTTTTGTCATTGAGCAGTTTCGCGACCTCGCGCTTTGGGGCCGACTGCCAAACTGGACCGGTCTCGGTATTTATACCGCTGCGGCGCTCGTTTTTTCCTGGGGTTCTTTGGCGTGGTTCCAAAAAACGCGTCGGGGATTTGCTGATGTCCTCTGACTGCGCTATTAAGGTAAGCCAACTAGCCAAGAATTACCGGATTTATACTCGTCCGGTTGACCGAGTGCGTGAAATGTTTTCTATACGAGGGCGCAAATATCACTCCGAATTTGCTGCAATTGAGAATCTTAGTTTTTCGGTCGATAAAGGGGAGACGGTTGGGATCATAGGTCCTAACGGCTCGGGCAAATCTACTTTGCTCGAGATCATCTGCGGCACACTAACTCCAACGAGTGGTGATGTTTCGGTTAAGGGGCGGGTCGCTGCTCTGTTGGAACTCGGCGCGGGATTTAACCCGGCATTTTCCGGCAAAGAAAATGTCTACCTCAATGCTGCATTGCTAGGCGTTTCTAGAGCTGAAATAGATGAACGATTCGATAAGATCGTTGAGTTTGCAAACATAGGGGAGTTTATCGATTACCCGGTCAGTACCTACTCAAGCGGCATGTATGTTCGATTGGCGTTCGCGACCGCAATAAATACCGACCCTGATATTCTCATCGTCGATGAGGCCCTCGCTGTTGGCGACATCAGGTTTCAACGGAAGTGTTTTCGGCGTTTTCAGGAGATGCAGGAGGCAGGCAAGACCATCCTCTTCGTCACTCATGCGGTTGACCTCGTCCAGGCCCATTGCTCCCGAGCAATCTACCTTAGATCGGGAAGGATCGCATCGGCTGGGCTACCGAAGACCGTTATTCAGGACTATCTGGAGGATCTTTTTGGGGCTGCCGGAGAGTCATCGATCCAGTCGCTTGAAGATTCCGCTGGGAAACGTCTATCGGATGTAGACGGCGATGGCAAAGAGCCTGGGAAATCGAATGATCGATCACTGCCGGATGCTGGAATTACAAGCGTACTAGCGCGTGATCTTGAATTAGCGACCACTGCGGAAATGGTTCCCAACGATTGCTGTCCAGCCCAGCCCACCTACAACCCTAATGAGTATCGTTGGGGGGACCAGCGAGCCGTGATCTTCGATTACCAATTGACTAACATGGCAGGCCAGAAGAAAGCAGTTTTCGATCGCCAAGAAAAAGTACGACTTTCCGTGCACATGTTTTTTGCCGAGGCGCTTGCCGATCTTATCTATGGGTTCACCTTGAAAACGGTAGACGGTCAAACGGTCTTTGGCGCCAATACACGAGAGCGCCACATCGGAGCCCAAGATCGTGTAGCTGGGGAATCAACTACGATGGTCTTTGAGTTTACTTGCGCCGTCATCCCTGGACAATATTTCATCTCGCTAGGAATCGCCCTTGATGATGCTTCTCGAGATAACGTCGCTGTAGATCGACGATACGACTTGATTCATCTTCCGGTCATTGGTGAGGCAGGTGATTTTGGCGTGGCAGATCTGCATTTGACGATCTCGGAGGAGGGCTGTGACTAGCGATTCGACGCCGAATCGACGACTTGACGGCGGCCCTCCCTTATTTTGGCCCGCTTTGGTGGAGGCGCTGCGGCTATATCCCAGTTGTTCGGACTACTCGGCAGTGCTAGCTGCCGGAAACACTTCCCAAAAAGTCCAAAGAATCTTATCCCCGGAACACGCCGGACTAGGTGGCCTCTTTCGATTAAGGGAAAGCTCTCGAGTACTGGTAGCGCAATGGCCAGATGCGGTCGTACCCTGTTATCTTGCCCAAAGTGGCCATGATATCCACCTGGCTAGTTCAAACCTTGACGTTAACTATGCCGCGGAGCTGCTTTGTGAGGGCTTGGCCAATTTTTCGGTCTCGGATGATCTTCCAGGCCAGGTGGTGGCCAATGATTCTGTTACCACCCATTTTGATGTGATTCTGATTGGATCTTCCGCTAAATGTGGCGAACTTCAAGAAGTCGTGCTGAATAAGTTGATAACACAATGCCTCGTGGGAGGCGGATTCGTTGTCGTCGCTGATCCCTCTGATTCGAAGAAAGAAAACCCCGGTTGGGAATGCGTTATCAAGGAAAGCGCGCCTCAACCTGTGAGGAGCGAGGAGGTGCTGGTGCTCCCTTCGCTGGCTTCACCCCAATTTCTAATTCGAGAGGCGTTTCTCCGGGAACAAAAAGGAGCCTGGCGCCACATTGCCAAATATATCGATGAGTCC
>CAUZBD010000423.1:0-3150 GCA_963577795.1 Planctomycetota bacterium
CTCTCGGTGCAGGGCTCACTTTCGTAGACATCGAGAGCGACTCCCGCCAGAACACCGGTTTCGAGGCCTTCCAGTAGAGCCTCTTCGTCGTAGATGCCCCCGCGTGCGCAATTGATCAAGCGTGCCCCCGGCTTGATCTGCTTAAGCTGCGCTTTTCCGATCAGGCCCCGCGTCTGTTCAGTCAGCGGTGTATGCACGGTGAGGTAGTCAATTTCTGGAAGCATCGCCTCGATAGCATCGAACATTTCAATGCCAACTTCCGCTGCCCGCGATGCAGAAAAAAAGGGATCGCAGCCGACAACTCGCATTTCCAGTGCCTGGGCACGCGTTGCCACGGCTTGGCCAATCCGCCCCATACCCACAATCCCCAACGTCTTTCCGGCAACCTGGGCACCGGTGAATTTTTTGCGGTCCCAGCGGCCCTCGCGAAGCGACTGATGGGCCGGTGCCACGTTCCGCGAAAGGGCTAGCAGCAAGGTAATCGCGTGCTCGGCCGTGCTGAGAGTATTGCCGGTCGGGGTGTTCATCACCACAATTCCCTTTCGCGTGGCGGCCTGTTTATCGATGTTGTCGGTCCCCACGCCGGCCCGCACGATGGCCCGTAAGCGGGTATTTCCTTCCAACGCTGCTGCCGTGATCTTGACACCACTACGGAGTATTGCCCCGTCGTATTCATTGAGCGCCTGTTGAAGTTCCTGTTCGGCCAGACCCGTCCGCACATCGAACTGAATGCGAGGATCGTCTTTCAGTAGCGCAATACCTTCGGCAGCAAGGTTGTCCAGGACACAAATGCTGGGCACAGGCGACTCCTTTTATCTAGCTCTCAGGGACAGTGCTGATCCTAGCGGTTTTTCTCAGAAAAAGCACGCATGAATTCTGCAAGCCGCGTGACTCCCTCGCGCGGCATCGCGTTGTAAATCGACGCCCTGATTCCTCCCACACTACGGTGGCCCTTGAGGTTGCACAGATCGCGCTGCTGTGCCTGCTCGATGAACTCGGCTAACAGTGTATCACTCGGTAACTGGAAGGTGACGTTCATCAAACTGCGACAATCAGATTTGGCGTGGGGCCGATAAAACCCATCGGAGGAATCGATGGTCTCATACAGCAGAGAGGCCTTTTCCTTATTCATCTGATGCATTTTTTCGAGCCCCCCCACCGTGTGGATAAGCCAATCGGTGACGAGTTTCACAATGTAGATGCCAAACGTTGGCGGTGTGTTGTAGCACGACTTGTTTTTGACGTGGTTTTCATACGAAAGCATGCCAGGTTTTGTTTGATCGACTTCGCCGAGCAGATCTTCCCGAATGATCACGGCGGTGACTCCCGCTGGACCTGCGTTTTTCTGAGCGCACGCGTAAAGTAGACCGTAGCGTTCTATCGCGAGTGGACGGTAGAGAAAATCACTCGATGCATCCGCAACAAGCGGGACGTTCCCGGTTTCAGGCTCTTTTGGAAACTGCACACCCTGGATCGTTTCGTTCGACGTGAAATACACGTAAGCCGCATCGGCATCAAGTTCAAGGTTTTCGGTCGAAGGAAGTCGTGTGTACTGGGTCGATTGACCATTCCAGGCCTCACGCACCGAGCCTTCGCGACGGGCCTCGACAAACGCTTTCTCTCCCCAACTACCGGTTGTGATGTAGTCGGCCGAGCGTCCCTTCAACAGGTTCATCGGAATCATCGAAAACTGTAGCCTTGAGCCTCCTTGAAGGAATACCACACGGTATGCATCCGATAAACCGAGCAACTGCCGCAGATTCGCCTCGGCTGCTTCTAGAATTGCAGTGAAGGCTTTTCCACGATGGCTGATTTCCAGAATAGAGGCCCCTGCACCAGGAAGACACATCAGTTCTTCTTGCGCTATGCGAAGAACCTCTTCGGGGAGCACGGCAGGGCCCGCCGAAAAATTGAATACACGTTCGCTCATCGTTGAGATTCCCGTCGATAATTGTCTTTGCAATGGCGTTTGTCTCTGTGGTACGACCCAGCCCAGCAGGGGCGTAATCGAAGGACAAATCGCTTGGGGAGCCGCTCCTTTTGCCGATTGTAGGAGTTGTTATGCAGGGGCGAAAGGGTCGGGCAGTGGCCACACGCCACGCCTTTCTCTATACTTTCCTCGTTTTCGTCTTGGAAAATATGTGTCCCTTCCTGTTCCCCGAGCTTTGTGACCACTGCCATGAAATATTTGGGTCGTCTCTTACAAATTGGAGGTCTGATCCTCCTGCCTTTGGCCATGCTGATGGAGTTCTCCGGACAACTGGGCCGGCAGGGCGTTGCCGAGTTGCTGTTGATGCTTGTTGCCGGTGCCGGTGCGTTTGTCTTGGGTCGTTTAATTGAGGGCTATGCTCGTTAGAAGGCCGAGAAAACGCTCTCTTTCCCCGGAAATCTGGCCCGCTTATACTTAAATGACAGTTTGAGGTGGTCCCCGCTCGTGGTCAGCCTTTTGGTCGGGGCGGTTGTCGCCGAGGCCAGCTTGCGGGCCATTGTGGAAAACAGACAAGAGGCCGTTTTGAATCCGCGGTTCCCCATTTTTGCCGTTTTACTGAGTCTGCTCTTTGGGGCTGGGCGCTTTGCGAATGCCGATTGGCCCAGACTGCGGTCTGCCGCCGCAGATCGCATCCAACTCAATCAGGCGACGATTGGAGACCTTCCCAGCGATGCGTCTAGCATGCGGATGCGACTGGCGGCGTTGATCGAAGAGCGGAACTGGGAGGAAGCGATCAGTACGCTTTTCGAACTGGCCGACAAGTTCGGCCATCTTCTCATTGAAACAGACAACGGGCACTATCTAAATATTAACACCTACTGTCAAATTTTGCTTGCAGGATTACCCTCCGAGCCCCTCACACTCTATCGTAACCGTATCGATGCCCCGGCAGAGGATTGGTATCGCCACTTGCACAATGTGGTTGATCCTATTGCCGATGATCCCAGTCAACTCGATCAATTTTTTTGCAGTCGTTATGGCGACGACGCATTGCTGTTGCTGGGGGATCGGGCTTTGGAGCGTGGCCATCCTGACCGAGCTCGCGAGTACTGGCAGCGAATCGACGAATCGTTGACCGCCGAAGGGGGCACAAGCCTTTGGCATGCATACCAAGGCGCTACACCGGAGACTGCCGCGAAAGAGCATGCCAGCAAGAGAAC
>CAUZBD010000424.1:0-3148 GCA_963577795.1 Planctomycetota bacterium
GAACTCGTGGGTTTGATATTATCCATGCCGCAGTGGCAGTTTCAATAAGCCAGAAAATCAATTTATTTAGACGAGAAAGATTATGAATATGCAACGACGAGAATTCCTCAAGACCGGTGGCTTGGCCGGTGGAGCACTTGGCCTCAACTTGCTAGGCTCGCTCGGGCTTCCCAACAACCTGTTCGCCGACGGTCATTCCAGCAACAAGAAGATGCTCTTCATCTTTCAGCGCGGCGGCAATGACGGGATCAACGCGGTCATACCCCGTGGAGACAACGAATACAACACCACCAACCGGCCCACCCTGTTCCTCCGCGAAAACCAGGCGCTGGACCTAGGCAATGGCTTTGCCCAGTTGCACCCCGGGTTGGAACCCATGATGGAGATTTTCAACAACCAAAAACTCAACGGCCAGGACGGCCCCGGGAATCTGGCCGTGATCCATCGTGTGGGATATGCCGGGCAGTCACGTTCACACTTCAACAGTCAGCACTACTGGGAGAACGCCACCCCGGGTGACAAGAAGCTCGACGAGGGTATGTTTTACCGGCAGATCACCGAGACGCTGGATCTCACCGACGAAGCGAACGCCTTTGTGGCTGCAAGCCTGTCCAGGTCACAGATGGTTTCCCTACGCGGCCCCAAGCCATTGCCAAATTTCCGAAAGGCGTCGGATTTTGCCTTCAGGGGCAGCACGGCGCAGAACCGCAAATTCCTGGGCACACTTCCGGGGGCGGACCCTCGTTGGCCGACTGGATCTGGTGTGCTTGGGCTTTACGGAGGGCGCCCCAATCTCCCCCGGAAACGTTACCGTGAAACGGTTCACCGAACAGGACAACTACTTGGCACGACCATCCAGACACTCCAGGATGCTACGCGAAAAACCTATACCCCTGCCAATAGCGCAACCTATCCTGGTGGCAGCTATGGGGAGCGACTTCGGGAAGCGGCCATGCTTTTTAAACGAACCAACGCCAAAATACTCGGGATGAATATAGGCGGCTGGGACACGCACGTTGGGCAGGGTCAACTCTACGGAAAGCACCGTGATCTACTGGGGAATGTAGCGATGGCATTTCAGGCGTTTTACCGGGACATGCAGGACCAATGGGATGACATGGTGGTTGTTACCATGACCGAGTTCGGCCGAACATCGAAGGAGAACGGTAGTCGGGGGACAGATCATGCTGAAGCAACGGCCATGTTTGTTGCCGGAGGCGGTGTCAAAGGCGGCGTTTACAATTGCGACAAGAACACATGGAAGAACGGCGACATGTTCAGTACCAATAACGAACGCTACCTGTCCCGCAAGACAGACTTTCGATCGGTATTCGGGGAAATTTTCACCGATCACTTCGGCAACACTCAAAAGCAGCTAAACCAGGTAATCCCGACCCACACTGCCGCAAAAAAAGAAAATCCAAAGGACTTCAAAAAGCTCGGTTTGTTTGCTTGAACCAAGCGCCTGCCCAAGCACCAGCTCAGCCTAACGGTCCATGTGTCAATCTCTTGACTGTCAGTAAGTCGAGTCGCGAAGCCATGTCTAGATGAACGGAAGGTGCCCCCCTAAGCTCCAATTCCGTCATTTTCCGGATAGTTAAACTAATTTCCTGAGGCGAGCTGCTCTGATCTTGCGGTAACGCGATGCGACTTAAAAACAGGAATTGCAACCGGGGCGCCTCAGAAGATACTCACCAACTGATCCGAATTCCGGAGGTGAACCCCCATCCATCATATCTTTCGTTGCCAGATTCGATATCCATTTCGGTGTATTGGATTCCGTTCTGCCACTTCAACTTATGCCCATAGAAAAAGTGGTTGATGCCCAGAAACATCTCGCTGGCTTCGTTACCCCTGATGCCAAACAAATCTTTTTCGTATTTGCTTAGTCTGATGCTGTCTCCGCCGGAACTTTTTAAGTAACTGTATCGGAAAACCACCTGGGTCTTGTCCGTAATATCGTAGAAGGGCATAAACTGCAGGCCAACAATGTCGTTTTTGGAACCGTACCCATCTGAAACACTGAGATCAGTCCAGAGGTGAAAACTTCCCCTCTCGAACTTGGTTACCAGCGAGGCTGCGTTTTTTTGATGAGGTGTTTGGTTGCTCTCATCTTGATCCTGATTAACATAGTCAAGCCGGACTAGGGCGTTATCCATTTTTAAATGCTCCTTGAAGTTGTAGCCTAGCGAGAAAAGTGCAAATCGACCATAATCAAAGGCTTCTCCGAACTCCGGACCATGGTCGCTTGAGAACAATCCGGCCAGGTATTCCCAATTGTCTCGTTTGCCAGAAAAAGTGATTCCCGGAAAATATTCCGTGGGAAACCCGAGATTACCGGCAACCTTACTCCTTTCAAGAGTGTAAAGTTTTTTTGATGACGTCGACCCATCCAAGGTAAAGGGGGCGGATTGCCTTCCCACTTTAAATGTCATGCCACTTGGCGAGGTCCACGCCAGGTTGGTGTCGGTTAGTTTTTTGTAGAGGGGCTGAGGATTGTTCAGATTCATATCCGCTTCCGAATGAAGAGTGAGCCCTTCAAAAAGAGAAGCCTTGAACCCAACGCGAAACCGCCTCCAGTTGAAATCACTCTCCGAACTCCCACCGGAGTCGTCAAAGTTATAGTAGTCCCCCTGCAGCCGCCCTGTGAACGCAAACTTCTTAAGCGCATTGTTGTTCGAGTCATCGTAGAAAACCACCCGATCCCAAACACTGCCGTAAGCGGACCCTTCGTCATCTTGCCCCATTGCGGATCTGGCAAAAACGATCGTGAGAAGAATGGCAATTACCATCTTGTTCTTGTCATTGAATGATACTGTTTTCATAAGCAGCAAAACCGCGGAGGATAACATTTATACTACATTAGTTCTAGATAAAAGAGTATTAAAGCCACAATTATCTCACATTAGGCAAGCGCCCTGACAACCTCTGATACAGCGTATGTAACAAAGGGGTAACACGGCAAGGTTAGTGTGGACATGCTTCAAATATTCGGCATTTTTCCCTTAGAAGGCCTATGGCACCCGGTTAAACATGATGAGTGCCCCGACACGCTTTAAAACGCCCCTTCAGAGGACCATTAACCAGTACGGTAAGATTATTACCCGGCATCTCAGCCCTCAACACTGATGAAGGAACGACTTCTGAC
>CAUZBD010000425.1:0-3143 GCA_963577795.1 Planctomycetota bacterium
GGCCACCAAGGCATGTCCAGATTCGTGATATGCAATTCTTTTTTTTTCGTCTTCGTGAATGATCCGCTGTCGTTTTTCTAACCCTGCCGTAACCCGCTCAACCCCTTCATTAAACTGTTCCATCGTTACTGCTGGAAGATCAGCACGAGCTGCGAGCAACGCGGCCTCGTTTACCAGATTGGCAAGATCGGCTCCACAAAATCCCGAGGTGATGGCAGCCACTTTCGCAAGATCCACCCCATCGGCCAATTTTACATTTTTCACATGGACCTTCAGGGTTGCTTCACGACCCCGTACGTCAGGACGGTCGACCAGCACATGCCGGTCAAAGCGACCGGGCCGGAGCAATGCTGGATCTAAAGTCTCGGGACGATTTGTGGCTGCCAAAACGATCACACCACTATTAGATTCGAAACCATCCATCTCCACGAGCAATGCATTGAGCGTTTGCTCGCGCTCGTCGTGTCCACCCACAACACTCGTGCCTCGTGTTTTCCCCAAAGCATCCAATTCGTCAATAAAAACGATGCAGGGAGATTTGCTTTGGGCCTGCTGGAACATGTCGCGTACGCGGGCAGCTCCAACACCCACAAACATTTCCACGAAATCGCTTCCGGAAAGACTAAAAAATGGAACCTGCGCTTCACCTGCGACCCCTTTGGCCAAAAGGGTTTTCCCCGTCCCTGGCGGGCCGACGAGCAAGACGCCTTTCGGTATTCTGCCACCGAGTCGCTGATACTTTTCAGGATTACTTAAAAAGTCGACCACCTCTTTTAGCTCTTCTACTGCTTCATCAATGCCCGCAACATCGTCAAAGGTGACGCCTAATCCTTCTTGTGCATAGAGCTTTCCGCGACTTCTTCCAAATGCCATCGGAGATCCGGCACCGCTCATTCGTCGAGAAATGAAAATGAAAGCAAAGATAAATATGGCGGTGATCATCAACATCGGACCGTAGGTTTGAAAAAACCCCGGCCTCAACCATTCGTATTTCACATTGTAATTTCGCAACAGTTCGCTGACACCGATGTCGATCTCCGTAGATTTATTCACGCGAAACCGAACCGTGCCTGATGTGCGTCGCGTTTTGGACGAATCGCTATTTTCCCTCCCCATCTCCTCCTGGCTGACAACACCAGTAATCTCTCGGTCGCCGACTTTGATGTCGCGAAGGTTACGATAGCGCCAAAGATCTGGATTTTTTTCCGTTCCGCGATTGACCTCAAGATAGCCACTCGCCCGATCGTCACTTTGAGTATTTTGCTTCACCAACTCCTCAAATTCCTGGTAATCAAAAACGACTGCATTCTGCCAATTAAAAAAGAGGGCAAAAAAACCAGCTGCTGTTGCGATAAGCAACATATAAAGCAGAACCTGACTGCCTCCAAGCGATGGTTTCTTTTTACCCGATTGTTGGGGATCACGGGAAGGGTTATCCATCAGGCTCCGGTCCTTTTCAAATCAGGGGAATACGAATACGAGGAAAGAACCATCCCACTCTTGATTCTCCATCAACCAAAGGGCTGGGAACTTTTCAGCCGATGCATATCGACGAACTTCTTTGGGAGCCTTCCATTATACACCCGTAAAAAAAAATGGGGGGGTACCTAGTGCTTTCGGAGAAAGTCCGCACTTGCTGGGTGGAAACGGCCCGTCTAAAATGTGGCAACTGTGGTGGGAGACGTTGGGGTTGGCTGGTTTCAGTTTACATTCTCCAGTATCTTCATTTTCCTTGCCCGGCTTAACCTCCTCGGCCCACATCCTCGTTCCGGACACACGGATTTGGATGCAACCGGGGGCTTTGTTGCTTCTTTTTGGCAGAATTTCCGCTGTCGCAAACCATCCATGGCCCGCACTACAAAAAATGTCGCTGTCCTGGGATCCACAGGAAGCATCGGCGAAAATACGCTGCAAGTCATTGCAAACTCCGGTGGAACGCTCCGCGCAAAAGCGCTTTCGGCACACACACAACTCGAAAAACTTATTGAGCAGGCCATTCTGTTTGAGCCCGATTGTGTTATCGCTACCTGCCTGCAGGAAGCAGAGAAGCAGGATTGGAAGCGGCTACCGAAAGGTTGTGAATTGCTCCTGGGGGAAAAAGAAACTGAAAAAGTGGCTCGCCGTCCGGAAATTGATGTGGTCGTAGCGGCGATTGTGGGAGCCGCCGGACTTAAAAGTACATGGGCTGCGGTAGACGCCGGAAAAACTGTCGCCCTGGCCAATAAAGAAACGCTGGTCATGGCTGGCCCCTTAGTGATGACGCTGGCTGCCCAGACAGGAGCGACAATACTCCCTGTCGATAGCGAGCATAGTGCCGTGTTTCAGGCGATGCATGCCGGAAATCGAGAAGAAGTGGGCCGTATTATACTCACGGCCAGCGGTGGCCCTTTTCGTGATCACTCACGCGAAAAACTACAACAAGTCACCGTTGCCGAAGCGCTAGCACATCCCACGTGGAACATGGGGCCGAAAATTACGATTGACTCGGCAACCATGATGAACAAGGCTCTCGAAATCGTTGAAGCCCGCTGGTTGTTCGATTTAGAGCCCCAACAGATTGAAGTGGTTGTCCATCCACAGTCGATCATCCACTCTATGGTGGAATTTATCGACGGCTCAATCGTTGCGCAAATGAGCCTGCCCGACATGAAATTACCAATCCAATATGCGTTGACTTGGCCCCATCGCCAACCAAGTTGTGGGCAGAAACTCGCGTTCGATGAAGCTTTTAAACTGGAGTTCGAGCCCGTCGATCGGGAGCGATTTCCTGCGGTTGCATTGGGGATGGAAGCAGCGCGGGCCGGGGGAACAAGTGGTGCCGTGCTCAATGCCGCCAACGAAGCAGCTGTGGCGGGGTTTCTTGAGAAGCAGATCAAATTCAACGATATTGTCCCTGCGTGCCGTTCCGTTTTCGATCAACACCCATTTGAAGCAAATCCCAGCCTAGACGGACTCTTGAAAGTAGACCGCTGGGCCCGTGAGGAGGTTTCCCGTTGGATATGCACTTAATCTTCGCAGCTTGGTATAGCTTCGAAAACTGGCCCTACATCGCCATGGCTTTGGGCGGACTCGGCTTCGTGATTTTTGTTCACGAGTTAGGCCACTTTTTGGTCGCAAAGTTATGTGGTGTCAAATGTGAGAAA
>CAUZBD010000426.1:0-3138 GCA_963577795.1 Planctomycetota bacterium
TTGGCGATGGCAGCTCTGTTTTTCGTCATTTTCTTGTCGCTTGTCGCGGTTTTTTCCCCCGCGATCGTAGGGACCAAACCCCTCATCTGCAGTTACAAGGGGCATCTCTATTTTCCGGCGATGGGTTACTTCTACGAGACCTGGGAAAATCCGGTCTTCATCACCGATGGAGTGATCTACAACTATCCGCAGAAGATGCGGGGGAAGGATCCAGAGAGTTGGGCTATCTGGCCAATCATTTATCAGGATCCTTTGCGTCGCGTTCGTGATGGCGAGTGGGAGGGTTTCGGTGGAAATCCGATTGGGTCTGCGGGAATGCCCAACTATCGCAATCTCTTTGGGACGAATGATCTTGGCGAAGATGTGTTTGCCAAAATGGTTCACGGTACAAGAATCGCTTTGCTCATTGGATTTGTTTCCACTGGAATTGCTGCGGTGATCGGTATCGTTGTTGGCGCAACGGCTGGTTTCTTCGGCGGTAAAATCGATTGGGCACTATCCCGTGCAATCGAAATCATGATGTGCATTCCCACACTCATCATAATTCTCGCCTTGATTTCCATCATCGATAAACCGACGATCTGGCACCTGATGGTGGTAATCGGCGTTTTTGGCTGGACTGGGATTGCGCGACTTACGCGGGCCGAATTTCTTAAGCTCAAACAGTTGGAATACGTGACCGCTGCGCGGGCACTTGGATTTCGTTGGCCGAGACTGATGTTTCGACATATTTTGCCGAACGCGCTCGCACCCGTGATTGTGCCGATTACTTTTGGGATTGCCGCAGCCATCCTACTCGAATCGACACTCAGTTTTTTAGGAATTGGTGCGCCCGATAAAACCAGTTGGGGAAGGCTTCTCAATGAGGGCAAAGAAAACTTACAGATGTGGTGGTTAATCGTCTTTCCAGGCGCGGCAATTTTCCTGACTGTGTTGGCTTATAACCTGATCGGCGAAGGGATTCAACAGTCGACCGATCCCACTTTGAAGGCGTCAAAACACTAACAAAATCTCAGGCAATCAAAACAGAAAATAAACTTACGCGATGGATCCGCTTTTAGAAATTTGTGATTTGCGAACGTATTTCCATACCGATGAGGGTGTGGTCAAGGCGGTCGATGATATCACCCTGGAGCTTAAGAAAGGCCAGACCCTTGGGATTGTCGGTGAGTCTGGTTCTGGTAAATCTGTGACAGCGCTTTCTGTGATGGGCCTGCTGGCCGGAAGTGCGCGAATCGAAAGCGGGCAGATTGTATTTTTGGGACGCAATTTAGTGGGTCTCCGCGAGGTGGAAATGCGACAGGTTCGGGGTGGCGAAATTAGCATGATTTTTCAAGAGCCAATGACTTCGCTCAATCCGGTTTTTACGACGGGCGATCAGGTGATTGAAGCGATTATGCTCCACCAGGATCTGACGCGGTCTAAGGCAAAGCAGAGGACGATTGAACTTTTTTGCGAGGTAGGTATTCCAGATCCGGAACAGAGAATCCACTACTACCCCCATCAGATGTCGGGAGGGCAGCGGCAGCGGGTGATGATTGCGATGGCGCTTTCGTGCAATCCGAAATTATTAATTGCCGACGAACCGACGACCGCCTTGGATGTGACCATTCAAAGGCAGATTCTCGACATGCTGCGTCAACTCCGAGATAAGCGGGGAATGGCGATCGTGTTCATCACACATGATTTGGGCGTCATCGCCGAGATTGCAGACCATGTGGCGGTCATGCTGCGAGGGAAAGTAGTGGAATTCGGCGATGTACTCCAGATATTTTCCGATCCGCAGCATTCTTATACCAAAGGGCTACTCGCCTGCCGCCCCAGGCTCGACTCCCCCTACCGGCGATTGCCCACGGTGGCCGACTTCATGGAGATGCGCGAGGAAAATGGGCAGCAAATCATCCTTGAGAAGCAGTTGGGACCGGAAAGGCAGGAGCGTCTGCGCGGCGATGGTCGTGGCCGCCTTCTTCATCCTGGCACGGATGCGGCCATAGCTTCGCTCGACACACGCGTGGGCGATCGTTTGGCCGATGCGACGATTGTGGCGTCCGGAACGGAACCGCTACTCGACGTACGGAATCTTAAAGTGCATTTTCCAGTTCGCAAAGGACTCTTCCAGCGTATTGTCGGACACGTTCGTGCCGTTGACGGAGTCAGTTTTAAGGTCTACCGCGGTCAAACGCTCGGATTGGTTGGTGAATCGGGCTGCGGAAAAACAACAACCGGTCGGGCACTGCTTCGCTTGATTAAACCAACATCCGGTGAGATTTTCTATGATGGACAGGACTTGATGGCCATCGATCCGACCCCATTGCGTCGCCTTCGCCAAAGGATGCAAATCATCTTTCAAGATCCCTATGGTTCTCTCAATCCACGCATGACTATCGAGTCCGCACTCGTTGAACCGATGGCCTTGCATGCGATTGGTGAATCACAAAGTGATCGGATCGATCTGGCCGTATCGTTGCTCGAAGAAGTTAATTTGGAGTCGGCACACCTTAGACGTTATCCGCACGAATTTTCAGGAGGGCAGCGACAGCGAATCTGTATTGCCCGTGCGCTGACGGTGGAGCCAGAATTTATCGTTTGTGACGAGTCGGTCTCAGCGCTCGATGTTTCGGTTCAAGCACAGGTATTAAATTTACTGAGTGATTTACAGGAACGACGACAACTGACCTATATTTTTGTAAGTCACGATCTGTCGGTCGTCAAATTCATGGCAGACATGATGGCCGTCATGCATGAGGGTCGATTTGTTGAGTTTGGCGTCTCGGAAGAAATTTACGCTCGCCCGCAACAAGCCTATACACAAAGATTGATTGAAGCCACGCCGGACGACAATATAGAACACATTCGTCGCCGCCTTCAGTCACGATCTCCGATCCCTACGGATTAATTCAGACGACAAGTGGTGTTGGCAGGGTCGATTGGTCGTCGAGACTTTCCTCGAGTAGTGTTTCACAATGGGAGAGTGTGCTCAACAGGCGGACTGTCCAGAGAGGATTTAAAAGTCCTACGGGATTGAGATCGTGAGGCGTGCAGCTTTGCAGTACGGCAGCTCCTATCTTAAAGTTCAATTGTGCTGAGAACGTACTCGACGTCAATTGTTCGCAAATAGCACGTCTCGCCGATGCGATC
>CAUZBD010000427.1:0-3122 GCA_963577795.1 Planctomycetota bacterium
CGGGCATCGACCTCATCGTGTTATCTATTGTTCCGAGCAGAAACTTTTTCTGGTCATCGGGTCTCGCGATCAGCGAATCCTGCTGCTGCGTAACGAAGGAGGGATACTTCGTCCGCTTGCTGATTACGTGATCACCGAACTCGGCGGCCAATACACGCGATCGATTACCTTGCACAACGGTCGCTTGTTTGCGGTGGGAAACGAAACTCTTGTCGAACTGAAAATAGACGACACCAACATTACGACCGTGGATGTCTTTACCCTCCACGCGGATTATTGCGGAGCGAATGATCTCTATTTTCTCGGCGAGGACTCCGGGATTCTTACGAGAACTCCCTTGCAGATGACCTTTTTTGACCGCTTCGATCAACTGACCACCGGCACGGGCGCGTCGTTTCGTTTCGACGGAACTCCCTACTTTCTTTCGCAGGTCGATGGCATGCTGATCATGCCGCAGATCAAAGAGCATTCAAAGATCGTCGCCTATGAGGGCACACTACCTCACCTGTCGGTCAAGACGACCATCGGAGACAGCGGCCCCGCAACGGCCGAATCGATCGATCGCAAGTCAGAGTTTCCGATTTAGATTGCCCAAGGATGTGCGTCGCCGTTCACGGCGATCTTGGCCTGTCAGTAACCGCAGTCGCTGGTGATTGTTTTTCGGTGGCAGCGATGATGTTTTGTCGCAGGCGAAATCCCACTCGCAACCGGCATCGTCAGGTATTCTGACGATGCCGGTTTTGCACTGTGTGCTTGAGAATGCATCCGGGGAAAGCTATGGTCACCAGGGACGAACGACGTATAATGCTTAGAGGGCATTTCAAAACCAGGAAACAACAGCCCGAAGCGTGAGCGAGGGACGCGAAGTAATCATTTTCCACTTGCGTCCCTCGCTCACGCTTCGGGCTAAGATGATTTTGAAACGCCCTTTAGAGACGATTCACACTTCCTTCGGAGGCCGTTATGCAGCAGATACCCGAAACAGTCTTGAACGCTGCCATGTCGCTTTCGCCTGATTCGAGAGCGGCGCTCGCCGAACAGTTGTGGCTGAGCGTCGACGACAAGGACCGCGCGGAGGTCGAAGCGGCCTGGACCGACGAAATTGAGAAACGGACCGCGTCTCTTGACCGCGGCGAAACAAAACTCATTCCCGGCGAGCAAGTGATGCGCGAAGCCAGGGACTTGCTCGATCAATGAACTATTCGTTTGCGCCGGCAGCGCGGCTGGAATTCCATCAGGCCATCGTCTATTACGAGCAGTGTCGCGAAGGTCTTGGTGGGGAGTTTGCCGACTCCGTCGGTCAAACGATCGAGCGAATTATGAAGAATCCCGCCGGTTTCCCGCCTGCCGCGAAGAAAACGCGGCGCTGTCGAACTGAAGTGGACCCCAGAAACTGGACAGCTCAATAAGGTGTAAAATGCTTTGCATGACATCGAATTGAGGAGATCCAGGAGATGACGAGAAAACGACGAAGATTTGGGGCTGCTTTCAAGGCGAAGGTCGCCTTGTCGGCCGCTCGCGGCGACAAGACGACCGCCGAACTTGCCAGCCAGTTCAAGGTCCATGCCAATCAGGTGTCGGCATGGAAAAAACAACTACTGGAGGGTGCTACAGAGCTATTCGCAGACGGGCGAGCCCGAGATCGAGATGGGCCGACCACCGGCGAAGAGGAGCTCTATGAGCAGATTGGCCGCTTGAAGATGGAAGTCGAGTGGTTGAAAAAAAAATCTGCCGAACTCGCCTGACGGACGACAGCAATGCATCGATTCCAATCATCCTGTTTTGAGCATCACGCGCCAGTGCCAGCTGCTGGGCTTGCCTCGTTCCACGTGGTATTACCAACCGGTGGGCGAGACGGCCGAGAATCTGCAGCTGATGCGTCGGATCGACGAGCTGTATTTGAAGAGACCGTTCTTCGGAAGCCGAAAGATGGCACAGGTGCTCGGATGCAATCGCAAGCGGACGCAACGATTGATGCGTTTGATGGGCCTGGAGGCCATTTACCCGAAACAACGGACCACGTTGCGGGCCGCCGGACACAAGATTTACCCATATTTACTGCGAAATGTGCCGATCACGCGGTCCGATCAGGTCTGGAGCACCGATATCACGTACGTCCCGATGCGACACGGCTTTCTGTATTTGGTGGCAGTGATCGATTGGTTCAGCCGCTACGTGTTGGCTTGGCGGCTGTCCAATACGCTGCAAGGCATTTTTTGTTTGGAGGCGTTGGAGGAAGCGCTCGCAGGCGGTCAGCCAGAGATTTTCAACACCGATCAGGGCTCGCAATTCACGGCCAACGCGTTTACGTCACGACTGGAGGCCCAAGGGGTCGCCGTGAGCATGGACGGTCGTGGCCGAGCATTGGACAACGTCTTCATCGAACGGTTATGGCGGAGCGTGAAATACGAAGAGGTGTATCTGAACGATTACGAAGATGGTTGGCAGGCAGCGACTCGGCTGCAGGCTTACTTCGAATTTTACGGAAGCGAGCGACCGCACCAGGCCCTCGGCTACAAGACACCGCAGGAGGTATACTTTGCAGAAAGATAAACAAAAATCGGCGCACAAGAATTCTGCTCGTGGGCAGAGTTAATGAAGATGCTTTTTCTCGCCCAATACGCGGGGATTCGCTGCAGCGGCAGCGCTCTACCAGGGGAAGAGGTCCGCTTGCCGCTAAGCCCCACATCGTACACCTTAACCAACCCAGTTGGCTGTCCAAACACTGGGGTCCACTTCATGATATTGCGATTGGCTTGGCGGTGCGGTCGGTCTTTAAGCGAAAATCTTGACAGATAGTTTTTCAGGGGCAGGGCACGCCCCGGCGATGCCTTCGTTTTTTGCGTCAACAACCACCACGGACTCGGGATACATAAACGATGTTCAGTGACCTCCTGGAATGCGTCATGATTCGACCGCTGTTGCTGACGGCGGTGTGTATTGGCCTGCTGGCCCCTTCGCCATCGCTCGCCCAAGAGAAAGTGAATGACCCCGCCCTGGGACCGTATTACGCGGGCAACGCGGCATACAACCGCAAACTTTATCCGATCGCGGTGGGTAAGTACGAAGAGTTTTTGGCAAAGTACAGCACCCACAAGAAAGCGCCATTAGCGCGGTTTGGA
>CAUZBD010000428.1:0-3116 GCA_963577795.1 Planctomycetota bacterium
TTGGCCATATTGAGCCATTGGGTATCACCGCCATAAGGCGGAAGGACCACAGACCGAAGGATCGATGCAGACGGTGGATTAATCGCTGCCGTGATGTCTGTATGCCAGCCAGTCCAGGCGCGCTTTATGCTGACGTTTCCGGCCTGTGCCGTCCGGTGTTTCACAACGGGATAAATTTCGGGATAGTCGCTGTGACTGCCGAATATGACGTGACCCGGTGTCGGATCACCGAATCGTTTCGCAAAGGAAATATGCTGTGGGTGCGTTAGCTCTTGACCCCGAAAGAAAACAACACGCCACTTCAACAGTGCGTTACGAATCTGATCCACGTGATCCGTTGTGAGCGGGTGGCACAGGTCAACTCCGCTGATCTCGGCGCCGGTGTGTACCGACAGCGGCGTAATCTGCAGTTCGCCGGACGTATTTTTATCCTGAGCAGTCATCAAGGCTTAAGAAAGACCAGGGGAGATTCACTGGTCCACAGTATATTGCAAAATGTCTGCCTAAAATGATGAGAAAATTTAATATGAATCTGGAGAATACCGAGGTGATCAATCGGGAGCGCTACCGGTCGATTGATCAGGTGATTTTAGGACAGCCTACTGGCAGGAAGGGATGTTGCCGCCCGAGTCTTAGAATAATTTTTCGAATCATATTTACATCCCTTGTCGCTAAACCGACGTTACAGCGTAACCTGCACCAGTCACAACCAATCCTTTGGATAACCTTCGGTCACGCTCACGCGAGAGCCCAGAGCACTGTGTGGTCTGATGGTGTTGTAGTGTCTCCACCATTGTTCGATGATGATTTGAGCCTCTTATACGCCATCTAGGCTGCGTCTAAATCTTCGAATATCTTCAATCAGTAGATCGGGCTCCTCCATTGCCGCAAAATGGCCGCCATGCGGCATTTGGGTCCACTGCGTAACGTTATAAATCCGGTCGGCATAACTTCGCGGAGGCCACGCCAGAAGTTCTGCGGGAAACACCGCACACCCGGTTGGTACTTCGACCCGTCTTCCCTGTGTTGATAAGACCCTTCCACCCTCCTCTCGACGACCGTAGTAAATCCACGAGGCGGTATTGAAGGTCCCAGTAATTACGTACACCATAATATTGGTCAGCAGCTGATCTTTAGAGTAGACGCTCTCGATATCTTCGCCCTTCAAATCAGACCAGCCGTGCATCTTTTCCAATATCCATGCGGCCACACCCACGGGACTATCCATCATTGCGTAACTCAGGGTCTGAGGCTTGGTAGCCTGCTGCGTCCGGTAGCCATTTTGTATTATCTGGTCTTTTTCAAACTGCTCTGCCCAGGCAACCTCTTCAGCACCCTGTGGTCCGTCCTTATGCCGCATGGTGAGGATGTTGATATGAATCGCAGAACATGCGGGTGCGTGCTCATAACCCAGCCAACTTGATATGGCTCCACCCCAGTCTCCGCCCTGCGCGATATAGGTTTCATAACCCAAGACATTGGTCATCAGACTATTAAAGATGCCCGCCATCTTTCTTGGGCCATAAGGACGCGGTGGACGGCCGGAAAAACCGAAGCCAGGCAAAGAGGGCGCAACCACGTCAAACGCATCATCTACGCTTCCGCCATAGTTTTCTGGATGCGCAAGCAGATCGACAAAATCCACAAACTCTACAATCGAGCCCGGCCAGCCATGGCTGAGGATAAGTGGCTTGGGATTATCGCCACTACCTTTTTCATAAATAAAATGGATATCGATTCCATCAATTGGTGATTTGAAATGGGTGAATTGGTTGAGTCGCGTTTCCTGTTTACGCCAATCAAACCCGTTTACCCAATAGTCGCAGAACTCCTTCATGTAATTCAGGTTGGTACCATATTCCCAGCCACCATCGTCTGGCATTTCGTGCCATGGAAATGCTATTACTTTTTTGCGAATAGCATCCAACGTTTCGGCTGGAACATCTATCTTGAATGGCTCAACGTCAAGCATGTATGTATAGAATGATTTGTTATTTATCCGAATTAACGCAGGGCAATTGCATTGCCGTCGGAAGACAAATTAAATAATTCGTGAGGACAGGAATTGAAGACAGTATTAAAACACACGACGAGACATTCAAACTCGCTACAGATGTAGATTCTCAAATCCTCTTGAGCCCTTTTAAGTCCGATTGCGTGAAAGTCAGAGTGCGAGGATTGTTATCAATAAAGAGTTTTATTGAAGTCTTCTAGACTTCATTTGAGACTCATAGTCCATTAGTCGAAGGTTCGAGCCCTTCCGGGCCCACCATTTCCACTAAATTTTCCGCATTTACGGCTACCCAGAACATCTTGGTCTGCAGGTTAGGCAACGACAAGGCCGCAACAAATCGACTCATAGCAGCCAAGCGTTTATAGCAGATTGTGGCAGGAAGGGATGTTAATGCTGCCTATACTCGGTCTTCGATCATTAGTTTGTCCTTATGGCTAATCATTGCCTGTTCTGCGTCGTTTGCCATGCTAGCATGATAGCAATCATGAGAGAATGATGGTTCGCAAATGGCGTGGCGCAAAAAAGCCTATAACGTAGAAACGCTTCGGCAGCTGGCGAAGGCTGAACTTCCACGGCCGATTTTTGATTTCGCGGATGGTGGGGCTGAGGACGAGAGAACTCTGCGCCGGAATGAGAGCGCTTTTGATGATTACTGGTTAGTGCCAAGACCCCTGAATGGCGCAGCAGACCGCGACCTATCAGTAGAATTTCTAGGACATCGTTATAGCATCCCACTAGTTATCGGGCCGACTGGACTTTCCGGCTTGTTTTGGCCGGATGGAGAATGCGCGACGGCGCGAGCGGCAACTGCAACCGGTGCCGGATTTTGCTTGAGTCATGGATCAGTTTGTACTCTTGAGGCGCTTGCAGACACCAAAGCTCACCCAAGATGGATGCAAGTATTTTTGTATCGGGACCGACCGTTTACCAAGGAACTGGTTCGTCGGGCCGAAGCTGCAAATTACGATGGAATTGTCTTAACAATCGATAATCAGCTGTTAGGAAAACGCGAACGCGATCTTGCAAATGGCTTTACCATCCCGCCGGAATTTAGCCTCGTCCAATCCGTAGCTATGCTTGGTAAGATTAAATGGTGGTGGCG
>CAUZBD010000429.1:0-3110 GCA_963577795.1 Planctomycetota bacterium
GAGTGGGATGCACTGGATCCGCTTCAGAGCAAGCTGGTGCCGATCCAATGTGTCGCTTGGCCTCGTGTTACTGCCCTCGGTGGCGGCCTGCTGGTCCTCCTTTACGGCGTCGATCTTTCGGGTTTGCGTGAGCAATTCCGTTAAATCAGAGTAGGTGTGCCCTTCAGCGAACCAATCACGGAGATCCTTTCCCTTGGTTTTCTCGATATCGTAGGGAAGCTGGAGGTTCCGTAACGTCGCAGTCTCACGCATCAGTTTGCCGGCCCAGAACTTCGCACCGTCCTGTCCCGGCTCATCGGCATCGTGGATAATGGCGACGTGGCGGCCCGCGAACACTGGCATGATGCGGTCGAGTATCCCCGTCTCGCCGGCACCGCCCAAGTTCGTCACGACCAGGTCGCTGTCGCGATGCTCCTCGGGGATCGCATTCTGCAGCGCAACGAGATCAGAAAGCCCCTCGACTTTCCAAACGATCCTGATGGAACCCGGCTCCTCTTTGGTTTCGGCCAATCGCGAGCATCCGTGCTGACCAACCAGCCCGCTCTTGCTCCCACCGACAGAAAACCGCTTCATGTTTTCAGGTGGCGAGTCCGGCCCTTGGTATTTCGGGATCATCACGCCGCTGGCGGATTCAATCACGAAGCCGGTGGGGCCACCATCCAGGAGGTGTGGGCCGAATGCCGGAAATGCCAAGACGTATTGCGGCTCGGGCGAAGATGCCGGGTACTTCGCGACTTTTCCGCCACACAGGAAGACCACATCTGGTTCGATGCCGTACTTCTCGACGTAGCCCCTGAAGGTGAGCGGCGAAGGTTTTTCGACGAACTTCAGCTTGTCCTCTGGCCGAGTCATGTCACTCTTCGGGACGTTGCGGCCCATGCCGGCCTTGCTGGCGTAGTGCTGTTGGGCTTCCCTCCAATCCTTGTGGGGTCCGTACTTCGCCGCGAAGTCGAAGAAGCTGAGTGACTGGTCGCCACCGTGCTTGCCGCCGAGGTCGCTGTATCGGCCATGACCGGCCCCGCCATCGACTTTCACGCCCGCGTTGGGTGAGTTTCCGTGTGGGCGATTCTTGGCCCAGCACGTCATGTATCCCTGCGACGACATCTTGTCTGTGGTGAAGTCGACGCCGAGTGCTTTGTACTCCTCGATGATGTCGAGTTTTGTCAGTAGTTCATGCTGGAATTCCCGCCAGTCTTTTTTTGCTTTCGCCACTTAGAACAACTCCTTTTGCGACTGTGGATGATTTGTGGTGATGGATTTCTTGGGGTCGTCCGTGATGGTTTCTTTGTGTGTTGGGCATGAGCGGTGGCGGCAGCGGTCTTCGATGAAGTCCCAATGCTTGTGGTGGCAGACCGGGCAGATCCAGAGTTTTCGGTTATTGACCATGATCCCTGACAGCTTCAGCAAGGTTTTCAAGGGAACTGGCTATGCGGCTCAAGCTGGTCGACACAGAAATAATCGACTCGGTAACATCACCTACGACACCACCTTTTGGGTCAGTCCACGGCACACCGGGCCGACAGAAGGCATCCCGTAAGGCATACAAACCATCTGTGATATTTCGCAGTTCTTCATTATCCATCTGTTTCATCCTTTTTCTGAATTTTTGAAAATTGGGAGATTGAATCTAAAATGTCAAAACCAGTGGATATCAATTGTGCGATTTCTGGAAGATTGGAGTGATGTGGAAGATCACCATGTAGTGCAGATGAAAACTCAGACTGATTAAGGAACAGATATAAGTTTGAGGGCGAGTTATTCCACAGGTCGCGATCGATATGCCACACCCTAGTGCTGGATGGAATCGTGCAACCGAGAATGGTTTCCACAATGTGACGATGCTCTCTGACATACGACACCTGGCCGCACGCCGCTTTGCGCCCGTCTCCATACAAAAAGCGACCAGCATTAGTCGCGTCAAATACACCACCATTCCACCCGTGAGCGTTTTCTTTGACAGAAAAAACCCGATAGCATTCCATACTGCAAAACGCATGGCGAGAATGAAGCCGCTTGAATTCCGCTCCACATTTTCTGCAAAAGGAAAACCCTGAAGTTGGATTTTTCTTTTGGTGGATTCTCCAGCATTTCATGTTACAGAACAGTTTCACCCTGGAAAGTTTCGTTGATCTAACATTACTCCCGCACTGCTTGCACGGATTGGTAATGGCATCTTTTTGGTAGCACGAATGCTGACTGCCTCTCTCGTATTTTTCGTAGCAAGCACTTCCACAGAACGACACCTTAGCGCCTTTCACGGCAGATTTTTTACGCTTAAAGCTTACCCTGCATGTCCCGCAAACTAAGGCAACCATCGAGGACTGCACGTAACAGTTCTTGTTGCAAAACTTTTTTCGACTGCGAGATAGGGGGTCGCCACAATACTCACACTTTCCCAAAGTGCGGGTGCGACCATTTGCATAACACTGCCTGTTGCAAAACTTTTTCCGATTAGGGGGCAGTGGGCCGCTACACCACTCGCATGATTTTTTATTACTTTCCATCTCGATCTAAGTCCTTCCAAAACCGCTCCAGAATCCTGAACGTCGCGACTTCCGCTAACGATCTGGTCGAACACATCATCCAGTGAATCCCCGGCAACCGCTGCTGCCACGCGAGAACCGACCGGAATACCGTCTTTGGATTCAGCCTCGAATGCTCGTGTCCCGCGAGGATACTCGGCCACCCGGCCTCGACAACGACATACGCCACTTTGATTTCGTTCAACCGCTCAAGCTGTTTCTGGAATCGCTTCCGATCGTTACCGCAACAGCCTAAGAAATCAGACAGACTTTTCCGCTCGATCGCCACCTGGTCTTCGTAGCCGGCGATCGAGTAGTCGCCAGTCTTGAGTCCTTGCTTTTCCGTCGACACAATCAGTGGCCGTTTCCCGTCTCCCACATCGGAAGTCAGATTCCTAAACCCAAACGGCGCTTGCTCACGCGAATCAACAACAACCGTGAATGGATTGACTTGGAAATCTACAGGCTCATCATCTCGTCGTATTGGCATGCCGATTGAATCCGTTCGGTGAGGAATGTTTTCCGTTTCTCCAGATCGACGTTCCGACAATGCCGGTCGATGGTTAATCGCCTGCCGATTGTGATGCA
>CAUZBD010000430.1:0-3108 GCA_963577795.1 Planctomycetota bacterium
AGGAGTTAAATTCTGTCTTTTGACGTTAGTTGTCTTAGATGCAGCGATAATCTTTGCCGTTCAGGGTCAAGAAAAAGCCCTGCTGATGCTTGCACTCCTGATTCCAACCATCTTCCTGGGAAAATTTATCTACTCAACATGACGCAATCTGTATTTCTCCTTTCCCTGCCGGGACTGCGACCGGTCGACCTCAAAAAAATGGAAAACCTTCGGGCACTTGCCGGAAAGGGGGAGCAGGCAAATTTGATTCCGAGTTTTCCTTGTGTGACTTGGCCTGTGCAGGCCAATATGCTGTGTGGCTCCCAACCCCAAGAGCATGGTGTTGTTGCCAACGGCTTTTTCTGGCGTGATACACTGGAAGTCGAAATGTGGACTGCTGGGAACGACAAAATCCAGCAACCACAAGTTTGGGATCGACTTGCCGAGCGGGGGAAACAAAGTGCTGTTTGGTTTCCGATGTTGAGCAAAGGATGCGGTGCCCAGACCGTATGTATGCCAGCTCCCGTTCACAATCCGGATGGCACGGAATCGCTTTGGTGCTACACGAAACCAGAAGCACTCTATGGAGAACTACTTGCCGAACACGGGCATTTCCCCCTCCAAAACTTTTGGGGACCGCGGGCAGGCATTGCCTCAAGTCGCTGGATTGTCGACTCGGCAATCACGGCAGCGGGTCGATTCAAGCCCGATTTTTTTTATATCTATCTACCGCATCTCGACTACGCAGCACAACGATCAGGCCCTGATAGTGAAGATGCAATGACTGCGGTCGTCGAACTGGACAACCTGTTGGGAACCCTCTTTCAAGCTATGCCAGATGTTATGGGAAAGGAAGTCCTTTGGATTGTAGCGAGCGAGTACGCGATTGTACCGGTGAATCACGTTTCCTATCCTAATCGGATCTTGCGCGCGGCAGGTCTCTTGAACGTTTACCAGAATGAAGGCGAGTGGATTGACTTTCGTACAAGTAGAGCATGGGCATTAGTCGATCATCAGTTTTCGCACGTTTTTCTGCAACAACCGGCTTCCCACACAGAATGCGAAGCGGTTGCCCAACTCTTCCGTGGCAGCCCAGGAATTGCCGAAGTTCTCGTTGGAAAAGAACGGAAGAAATATCAGCTCGACCATCCACGTAGCGGTGAAATCGTTTTGATTTCCGAACCGGAAAGCTGGCAAGCCTATTACTATTGGCAAGAAGATGAAAAGGCTCCGTCCTTTGCCCGTACGGTCGACATTCACCAAAAGCCCGGGTACGATCCGGTTGAGTTATTTTTTGACCCTCTTACAAAAAGTATCCCGCTCGACGCATCGCTGGTCGCTGGTTCCCATGGTGCCCCGGCAAAACAACCGTATCAGCAGGGACTTTTTACCTGCTCACATCCGGGTCTCTTAGAAAAGAGTGGCTTTCGTAATGGTGCAATTTACGACTACAACGTGTGTCAATTCATTCTCGATCAATTTCCAAATTGACGAGAAGTCTGGGCTGGAAAGTCGCAAAAGAAACCGCTGCCTCACACCTCAACCGCCTCGTCTGCCCAGGGTTCGTCAATCTGCAGCGGGGTAAAACGAAAATTACGACTCTGGCTAAAGAATTCGAGCGGATTTTCATAAACAACGCGGCGAATCAGATTTTCGGGATGGCCACGAAGACGCATTTCTAGAATGAAATCCGGTACCGCCGTCGGTTTCGAGGGCCCCCAGTCTCCCGCCGAGTTAACGAGCAGCCGCTCGGGGCCATATTTTTCTACAATATCAACTGCCCGCTCCGGCGTACACTTACTCACCGGATAAAGTGTCATCCCAGCCCAAAAACCTCTTTCGAGAACTTGGCCAGCAGTATGCTCTTCAACGTGGTCGACACAAATCCGTCCGTGTTCCAAACGTGCATCATCACACAACATATCCAGGATCATCCGCGTACCCTGATATTTATCTTCTAGATGAGGCGTATGAATTAAAATTTGCTCGTTTGTCCGTGCAGCCAAGTCGAGATGCTCAAGAAAAATAATCGCTTCATTTTTCGTATTCTTATTCAGTCCTATTTCGCCAATTCCCAAAACACCCGGGCAATTTAAAAACTCGGGTATCATGGCAATGACTTCTCTCGATAATTTCACATTCTCTGCCTCTTTTGCATTAATACAAAGCCAGGTGTAGTGAGAAATCCCATACCAAGCAGCACGCTTCGGTTCAAACTCTGTTAACTGATGGAAGTAATCGCGAAATCCTTCCTGGCTACCCCTATCATAACCGGCCCAAAAAGCTGGTTCGCTCACACCCACGCACCCCATCTTTGCAAGCGTTTCGTAGTCATCGGTTGTCCGAGAGACCATATGGATATGAGGGTCGAAGTAGTACATGAAAATTCCTGCGACAAAAAGTAATTTACCAAGCGTTCCGTTTGCTAGTCGATAAAAAAAATTTAACCCTCATTTAATTTTAGACTTTTCTTCCACTGGGGATCAAATTTCTTGGAATAAATCATCTGTATTTGTGCGGCTCGTCCCCCATCGCTATTCTCCCCGGATAGCACCTCGAACGATTTGCGAATTTCTAGCATGCGGACGTCGTGATTAACTTCGCCGTCAGCTCGATCAATGCGATCGAGGATCGCTGCTATTTCTATAAGTTTCGCGCGGATTTTAAATTGTTCTCGAGTAAGGATCGTCTCGGCATCGAGTGTTACTGGTGTGTTCATCCTGCGACCAAGTTGGTTGAAAAGGAGCGGTGCGAAAATCGAATGCGACGAGAAGCAGAGCTTCCTGTCTTCGTAGATCAAATTTTCGCAGGAGGCACCTGCGTGATCAACCGGCCAGATAACGAGGCAAAAGAAATTTCCCTCAGAAAAAACGCCTTCGCCAGACCGGAATGTGACAATTGATCGGAAGCGATCTTCCGTAGTTGCCCGCGGACTGCGTGTTAGCCAGCCGGACGCCTTCGAAACGACTGGTCTTCACCTGAGGGCTTGAAATCGTCTGGGTCCGCATTCCGTCCAAGCCCCACCGATCTACCTTGTCCCTCGAATCCCATGTGGTCCAAAAGATCTTTTAAAGGCATGATGCGCACACCATTATCGGTAGCAGCCCGAACCATATTGTTGTATGCGTC
>CAUZBD010000431.1:0-3103 GCA_963577795.1 Planctomycetota bacterium
TCAGTCCGCTCAGTGAGGGGGTTTGACCTTCGGCCACGTTGTATTTTCCAGAGGATGGGGAGCGGGGATCGATTCCGGCCTCCATTCTGACGATTTTCGGGTCACGACAAAGCCCCCGCTCCGGATGGTCGCTCTTCTCAGCAGATTTTACGAAGAAGGAGGGGTTTTTTCCCGGATGTTGCAAACAGACAACATCTGTTTCCACTCGGTGTTGCCACATTGCAACACCCAGGTCGCCTCCCGGCAGTTCCCGGCGGTGGGGTGGTAGTGTGCTAAACCCTTTTCGAATGGAGTGTTGCGTCAAATTTCCCTGCTCGAAATGCCGTTTGGCACTTCATCTGCTCTTTGCTCTCCCGGGCGAAAGTGTACCGAAATATCCGGGCCTTCCACCCTGAAGGCGGTTGAAATCCGGTCCCTTGGATGCAAAGGAGATTTCCTTGACGCGACGAAAAAATTCAGGCAACAACGGCACACCCTTATCCCGCACTGCGAACGGAAAACCGCAAGCAAACGGTGCTTCACATGCGTTGGAACAAGATGATCGGCCTAAAAAAAATAACGCCCGTGACGACGAATATGCCGACCGTCGCCAAATGGCGAAGAATACGGTGATTTCTATCGATGACCCGATTCGCATGTATTTGATGCAAATGGGCGATATCTCCATGCTTTCTCGCGACGAAGAACTCGAAGCGGCACAGCGGATTGAAGTCACTCAGAAGCGATACCGTACGCAACTGTTGGCCTCCGATTACGTGCTCCGAGGAGCAACAGACCTTCTGAAGAAGGTCAAAAATGGCGAGTTACGGATCGATCGTACGGTGGAGGTATCGGTCACCAATATGGCTGAAAAGCGTCGCATTATGCTGCAACTCGAACCAAATTTGCAGACGATCGAATTTTTGCTCAAACAAAATCGATATGATTTCCAAGCGATGATCAGCAAGCGTCATTCCCGAGAAGTCCGTCGGGCAGCTTGGAGAAAACTTCGGAACAGGCGATTTAAAATTGTGCGGTTGATTGAAGAGTTGGGTTTGCGAGAAACGAAAATCAAACCGCTGTTTGGAAATCTAGAAAAAATTTGTTCTCGTATGGGTGCACTGAAAAATCAGCTAGAAGAAATCGCAGACGGAGAGATGTGCTTGCCGGGTAGTTCGGTTTCCCGTCTGCGAGAGGAATTGCACTATCTCATGCGGATAACGCTAGAATCGCCCTCCTCCTTGCACTATCGGGTCCAAAAAACTGCCCGATGTCGACTGCAGTACGACGAGGCAAAAAGGGTACTCTCGGCTGGGAATCTTCGCCTTGTTGTCTCGATCGCAAAGAAATACCGCAACCGGGGGTTAAGCTTCTTAGACCTGATTCAAGAGGGGAACACAGGTTTAATGCGGGCGGTCGAAAAATTTGACCATGCTCGCGGATATAAATTTTCGACGTATGCCACATGGTGGATTCGGCAGGCGGTCACTCGTGCTATCGCCGATCATAGTCGCACCATTCGCGTTCCAGTCCATATGATTTCTGCAATGAGTCAGATCCGAATCGTATCGCAGGAACTAGTGCAAGAGTACGGAAGGGAACCCTCCGCAGAAGAAATTTCGGCAAGTTCTGGAATCTCGCTTGAGGATACGCGTTGCATCCTCAAGATGTCGAGGCAACCACTGTCTCTCGATCAACCGGTAGGAGACTACGAAGATAATTATTTAGGCGAATTTCTTGAGGATTACCGAAATGATGATCCGCTCTACGATACGAACAACGAAGCGCTGAAGGCTCGAATCGAAGACTGCCTGCAAGAGCTAAACTATCGGGAACGAGAAATTATTCGTATGCGATACGGTCTGGTAGACGGTTATAGCTATACCCTGCAAGAGGTGGGACAGATATTTTCTGTGACGCGTGAGCGCGTAAGACAAATCGAAGCGAAGGCGGTTCGGAAACTACAGCAGCCTCAAGCAAAACACGCACTCGCTGCCTTTCTCGAATCCGCACCGTTACTGGAGGGAAGCCCCGAAATAATTTAGGCCAGTTACGATAACAAATCCTCAATCTCATACGCTGAGGATGTATTGCAGCGATACGGCTAACTTTGCGAGGGGACTTTGACCGAATCTAAAATGCGTGCCGTGGCATTGGATTTATTGAGCACGTAAAAATGGATACCCGGTACACCGTGGTTGATGAGTTCGGTAACCTGCTCGATCGCAAAACGGACTCCCACCTCAAACTGTTTTTCTGCATCCTCCCCACAGCGGGTAAGCGCTTCTTCAAACGCAGGGGGCAGCGTGGCCCCACAAAGCCCCGAGATTCGCTGGACTTGCGCAAGATTTGTCACCGGGAGGATACCTGGAACGATTGGTACGTCGATCTCGCGTTCGGCACACAATTGCTGAAAGCGGAAAAAGTCCGCGTTGTCATAGAAAAGTTGCGTGATGACCAAGTCACCACCGAATTGAACTTTGCGCTGGAGATTTTCTAGGTCGGCCTCAGGGCTTACCGCTTCGCGGTGCGTTTCAGGATATCCGGCAACGGCAATTCCAAAGTCAGGGAACTCATCACGGATGAGGGCCACCAGTTCGCTGGCATAACGCAAGCCATCGGCGGCCGGTTCAAAAGAATCGGTTCCCTGAGGAGGATCGCCTCGAAGGGCAACAATATTTGAAATGTTTCTTTTTGCAGCGTCGTTAAGATAATCAATCAATTCGCTGCGTGAGAGTCCGACACAGGTCAGATGGGATGCCACCATACAGCCATAGGAGCTTTGCACACGATCGACGATTTCGAGTGTCTTCTTTTGTGTCGAGCCTCCCGCGCCATAGGTACATGTTATGTAGCTTGGGTCGAATTCAATCAGTCGATCCAGATGGCCAAAGAGGGCTTCTTCTCCGGCAGGCGTTTTCGGGGGAAAGAGTTCGAAGGAAAGTCCAAAGCGGCCATCTGCATACGCATCGCTTATCTTCATCCAGTCATCTCCGTTGAACGATTGATGGCCCCGTATCCATCGGGACACCCCAAGCCACTATTCTTGAGGGGCTTAGATTACAGTACGAGGGGCTCTTCTGGTAGCTCGCCTGCGAAACGCTCCCTGTCTGATTGGGTTCGC
>CAUZBD010000432.1:0-3095 GCA_963577795.1 Planctomycetota bacterium
AAGCACCCGACGAGAAGGGGAAAATGCAGACCCGTACCGTTCTCAAACTCCATCCGCGACTGGCACCGATCAAGGCGGCTGTGTTTCCTTTAGTGAAAAAGGACGGCATGCCGGAAAAAGCGCGTGCGCTCTATCGCACACTCAAGCAGCGGTGGAATGTGTTTTACGATGAAAAAGGCGCCGTGGGTCGCCGCTACCGTCGCCAGGATGAGGCAGGCACGCCTTTCTGCATCACCATCGACGGCCAAACCCTCGACGACGACACGGTCACCATCCGTGATCGCGACAGCCTCAAGCAGTGGCGATGTTCGCTCTCGGATTGCGAAGCCGAATTGGCAGAGCGACTCCGTTAGCCGACCCTCGAAAAGCATGTGGCCTCAGCACATTCGTTACAGCCGGACCCGCCTGGGTGGGTTTGTGCCGGTGGTCCCTCCTGCAGCGCCGGAGTAGCTTCCCTGACCGGTATATTTTAGCGATTTTCCCCTACTTGCCACCGTTTATCGGGAAGGATTAAGGGTCGTCACAAACGTCCGACAGACTTACTTCCCCAGGAGAGCCATCCCATGTGTACAGCGACCCTCATCACCGCAACTGCTGACAAAAATCTTGAACCCAACCGCTTGGACGTGGATGGTGAAACCGACGCGTCCCCCAAAATAGAGCGACGCCGCCGGAACATTGACCCGACGACCTGTGAACGCGACTATTCCTACGACGAAATCGAATTCATGCAGGCCCTCGATGAGTACAAACGCAAGGCCAAGCGGATGTTTCCCACTTGCAGTGAGATTCTCGAAGTACTTGACACGCTTGGTTATGCCAAAGACGTGGCTCTCGACGAAAGCTAGCAGCAGGCAGTGCCATCGGCGCTGAGGAAAAAAGCGTAATGCACGGCGTTTAGAGGAAGGTGGTGAGAGAAAACAAATTCTCTCCGCGTCAAAGTCAAACCGTCCGATACGAGAACTATTCGCTCTGTATTCCACCCACCGGTCACGGACGACCCGAAGGGGAACGACTCAGCAAAGGATTGCGAAATGCGGTTACTCATTCTTATCGGTTTATTTGCGGGCTGCTTAACGTGCTTCGGTCCGCGGACGACTTTTGCCCAGCCCTATGGTGTTTCGGCTGGTAATAATCTAATGCCCGCTTCTGGCGGGATGGGCGGCACGAGCGTCGCCAGACCGCAGGATTTTCTCTCGGCGGTGAACTTCAATCCAGCAGCGCTCACTCAATATGAGGGCACCCAGTTTACCCTGGCGGGGACCTGGGCCGAGCCGACCTTTAATCTCAATCAGACCGCCTCCCTTCCCGGCATTGGCGTAACACCGTTTTCGGCAAAATCGAGTACGCCGGGAATCCTTGCCCCCAATATCGGTATGTTTCAGCAGGTCGAGGTCAACGGTCGTGACCTCCACGTGGGCCTGGCATTAATCTCGGCTTCGGGTCTGGGGACTAACTTCTTACACATGCCCCAATCCGGTGGCACTTCTTGCTACCTGCTATGCCTCGAATTGGCACCCAGCGTGGGCTTTCAGTTGACCGATGATTTGGCCGTCGGTGCAGGGATCTTTCTTGGCACCGCCTTTTTAGAAGGCCCCTATGTTGCGCGGTCAGCAATGACCAACGACTATGCGCTGCGGGCGAACCTAGGGCTCGACTACGACGTTTCCGAAGAAACCAATCTCGGTTTCTACTGGAAGACGCGGCAGAACTTCACCTTCCACAACCAGGAAGTCCTCACCCCCGGAACACCTGGAAACGATATTCATCTGGGACTTCCCGAGCAATTCGGTATCGGCCTTGCCAACAGTAGCCTTGCCGAGGGTCGACTGCTCCTGGCTGCCGACGTTCTCTACCTGATGTGGGATACGGCAGATTTTTGGAAAAACCAGTACCGCAACCAATGGATCCTCCAACTCGGTATGCAGTACGAGATCAACGACCGGTTTAAAATTCGTGCCGGATACGACTACGCTGAAAACCCTGTTGATGACAACGTGGGTACCACCGGAACTGCCGCGAACAATAATATCGCTAAATACACGCAGGCTCAATTCGGTGTCATTAACGAAAATCGGTTTACGTTTGGCGCCGGAGTCGTCGATGTACTCCCCGGCCTCGATTTCGACTTTTTTGCCGGGGGCATGCCGCGCGTCTCGCATAATTTTGGCTCTTTCACGAGTGTGAATCTCGAGAGCTATTGGATCGGCGCCGGACTGACCTGGCGATTTGGCGATATGTACTACATCGAACGTCGCTGACCCGTTGCTCACGACGCTTGCTCAATGGCAGGCCGCACTCGATAATGGCTGCGGCTTTACCCGTTCTTTCTTTGCGGCCGGTATTTTGGAAATCTTTCGCCAACTCGATTCACTTCCCGCACACCTTCGTGGCGGCGCCCTGGCCATCGGCAATTTCGATGGAGTCCACCTGGGCCATGCGGCGATTGCCCAGGCGTTGAAAAAAAAGGCGTCCCATTATGGCGGTGCTGCCACGGTCTTTACGTTCGATCCGCACCCGGTTCGTTTACTGCGACCCGAACAGGTGCCACCACCGCTCACCTGGACCGATCGCAAAACCGAACTGCTGGCTGAACAGGGCATCGATGCGGTGATCGCCTATCCCACCGACAAGGCGCTGTTGGCTCTATCGGCTCAAGAGTTTTTTGAGAAGATTGTTTGCGCTCGCATGGGTGCGCGCGGAATGGTCGAGGGCGAAAACTTTTATTTCGGTCGCGACCGCGAGGGCGACATTCCCTTGCTCCGCTCGCTCTGTTCGGCAGCTGATGTGGATCTGGAAATCGTCCCACCTGTCGTGCTGAATGGTAAGACTGTGAGCAGTTCGCGAATTCGCACTGCCTTGAGCGAAGGGGACGTTACCGCTGCCACCCTAATGCTCACACAACCTTACCGCCTCCGTGGTATGGTAACGCATGGGGCAGGGCGGGGTGCGACGCTCGGGTTTCCTACGGCGAACCTTGAAGCGATCGACACGATTCTTCCCGCCGACGGCGTCTACGCGGGGGTCGGCCATGCGGAGAATCGAAAATGGGCGGCAGCCATCCATATCGGACCGAACCCGACGTTCGGAGAAAT
>CAUZBD010000433.1:0-3090 GCA_963577795.1 Planctomycetota bacterium
GAGCAGCGTAGACCGCCATCCGCTCGATCTGCCAGACGCGATTCGGTTCATCCTTCCAGGCACCAACGCGATGATCCCGAGGACTGAGCTTCCATTGCTCTTTAAGCAGACCCATCCCGAGCATCCGCCGATAACGCTCTTCTCTGAGTTGATCCCACCCTTTCGCGTAAGTCTCTCGATATCCGTCGACGTCTTCCTCCAGCGCATGCAGCGGCCAGTGTGGCGCAGTATAGGAAACGTAGAGAAACAGCGGCTTGTGCATCTGGTTCGCGCGTCGTACCACCTCGGCCGCCTCGTGGCTGATCGCATCGGTGTAATAAAAACCATCCTCGGCAACCGTCGGATCATTATCCCGCGTGAGACCCTTGGGATCGAAGTAACTGCCGCCGCCGGGCAGGGTGCCGAAAAAAGAATTGAACCCGCGTTGCAGCGGCCACGAACTGCGATCGGCCGCGTTGTCATTTGGATTGTCGTACCGCGTCAAATGCCATTTACCAATCGCTGCGGTCCAGTAGCCTTCCGATTTAAGGACCTCGGCCATGGTCACGCAGTCGCGATTCAATTGGCCGCGATAACCAAGCAGATTCTGATCCCGTATCATATTGCCTACACCCGCCTGATGTGGGTACAAGCCTGTTAAAAGACTCGCGCGCGTCGGGCAACACCGCCCGGTGTTATAGAAGTGTGTGTAGCGCAGTCCACCCGCCGCAAGCCGATCCAAATGGGGCGTTTTGATCTCGCCCCCGTAGCAACCGATGTCGGAAAAGCCCATGTCATCAGCCATGATTATGACAATATTGGGTTTTTCTGACGCCGCACCAACAGCGGACGTTGCAAGCAGCACACAAGCGAAAGAGCTGCTCACCAAGACTCTTATGCGTGATGCGAAGAGAGAAAGCACATCAGAGGAGAGAAGAGAGTGCGGCAAACTAGGAAGCCTTTCTTTCTATTTCCTCTGCTCTTCCACTCAAATGGCGACCCACCGCCAGTCGGGGTGACAGGATTTGAACCTGCGACCTTTTGACCCCCAGTCAAACGCGCTAGCCAAGCTGCGCCACACCCCGCTATCGGGAATGATTGCACATCACGCGTTTTGGGGCAATGGCCACCGTTTTTCTTTGCCGCGTTTCTTTGCCGCGTCGCGAGTATCGGTCGAGCCAAAAAACAGTATCATAAGGGGCTGTTCTATTTCCCCGTGGACAGCATTTCGTATCTTCAAGCATTAGAGAGCGCATAGTGGCAACTTTTACTGAGCGACTCACCGAAGCGGTCCGGGCCAAGCGGAGTCCCCTCCTGGTCGGCCTCGACCCCCGATGGGAACAACTACCGTCCGTGCTGCGTGAATCCGCCGGCGACGAAACGCCTCTGTCTAAAGCCGCCGTTTATATGCAGTTCTGTCGCGATGTGATCGACGTTGTCGCGCCCCTGGTGCCTGCCGTTAAACCGCAATCAGCTTTCTTCGAACAACTGGGGCCGGCCGGCGGTGCCGCGCTCTCAGAAGTGATTGCGTATGCGACTTCAAAAAATTTACTCGTCATTCTGGATGGGAAACGAGGCGATATCGGTTCAACCGCCGTCGCCTATGCCGAAGCGTATCTCGGCCGTGACCAAAGTGTCTGGGGGGCCGATGCACTCACGGTCAATCCCTATTTAGGCGACGACAGCCTCGAACCTTTTGTAGAAGTCGCTCAAGAAAGAGATGCCGGAATTTTCGTGCTGGTAAAAACTTCGAACCCAGGTGGCAAGACCTTTCAAGATCTCACTTTCGAGGGCACACCCATGTATCAACACGTTGCCGCATTGGTTGAGGAGCAGGCGGCCAAAACAAGCACGTCTGAGGGCTACGGCTGTGTCGGTGCGGTCGTCGGCGCAACGCATCCCGAGCAATTGGTCGACCTGCGGGACCTGATGCCCCACACATGGTTTTTGGTACCCGGTTTTGGTGCCCAAGGGGCAGATGCCTCAGATGTTGCCGGTGCCTTTGACGCCCGTGGACTCGGGGCCATTATCAACAGTTCGCGGGCAATTATTTTCGCTTACCGGCATGAACCCTATGCGCAAATCTTTGGGGAAGGCGAGTGGCAACAGGCGGTGGAAGCTGCCACACTTCATGCGATCGAACAAATTCATGGTGCAACGGCAGCCGGCCAACTTTAAGAAATTTAGATACCTGTCATGACAACTCGATATTCCCTTCCCCTCCTTTTGATCCTTCTCCTCGTCCTCCTACCGTTCAGCATCGATCCGCGTGGCGGCGTGCTGCTGGCCGAGGATGAGGCGGGCAAGGAAAAAGTCGTTCGGCGATCGATTCCTCTGGAAGACAACTACCTGTTAATCCCCATCCAGAATGGTGCCCCGAGCATTGCTGTTGATTTTGAAATCGACGGGGTGCCCGTCCGTCAATTTGACTGCGAACTTGCACCGCGTGCGGAGGAGGCTGATTTCTGGGCCTTCCTTGACCTGACTCCTTTCGGCGACAAAACAGCAACTCTGCATGCCAAAGGCGCCACAGAGTCGCAGTTAGCAGCCATCCGCCAAGCCGATTCTGTCCCGGAAAGCGACGCGTTTTATCGCGAACCCCTCCGACCCCAGTTTCACTTTTCTCAAAAACTCGGCTGGAACAACGACCCCAATGGCATGGTCTATCACGACGGAAAGTGGCATCTTTATTTCCAGCACAATCCTTACGGTTGGAAGTGGGGCAATATGCATTGGGGACATGCGGTCAGCGATGATCTCGTACACTGGCAACAATTACCGATCGCCATCTACAACAAGGCCCGTGGCGACTATGCCTTTTCCGGCGGAGCGGTCGTCGATGAAAACAACACCGCCGGTTGGCAACAGGGAGAACGACCACCGATCGTTGCCAGTTGGACCAGCACAGGTCGCGGTGAGTGCCTCGCCTACAGTAATGATGGCGGTCGCACGTTCACCGAATACGAGGGAAACCCGGTCGTCAAACACCAGGGCAGAGATCCTAAAATCATCTGGCACGAGGAGGCCGGGCATTGGGTCATGGCGGTTTATGATGAATCGAAAAAAGAGGGTCGTTCCGTTGCGTTTTACAGTTCGCCCGATCTGAAACAA
>CAUZBD010000434.1:0-3077 GCA_963577795.1 Planctomycetota bacterium
CATTCTCCAGCTTCTCGAGTGGGCCGAAGGTGTCGAAGACCCGGAGGAGCGGAAAAGTTTACTGCATTTGGTCGTCGTCGGCGCAAACTACACGGGCGTGGAAGCGGCCGGCGAGTTTTTGGCGTTTATGCGGCGGGTGGCCCCTAAATTTAAGAACATCCAGATTGAAGATTGTCGGGCCACACTTTTTGAACTTTCGAATCGGATTCTTCCGACGCTCGATGATCGGTTGGCCAACTACGCGGCAGGCGAGATTACGCGACATGGAACCACGATTCGGCTCGAAGAAACGCTCGTGCAGATTGAAGCCGACCACTGCATCACCCAGTCCGGCGCGAGGATCGACGCGCAGACCGTCATCTGGTGTGCCGGGATCGCACCGCCGCCTCTGGTTGCCGCAAGCGGTTTGCCGACCGGCCCGCGGGGATACATCGACTGTGCTACCGATTTTCGCGTCCGCGGATACGAGAATCTTTGGGCCATTGGCGACTGTTCCCTCAACCCGGATGATGCCGGGAAACCTTATCCACCGACCGCGCAGCATGCGGTGCGGATGGGAGCCCATTTGGCCAGTAATCTAACGGCGGTTCTTCGCGGCAGACCAACCAAGCCGTTTAGATTCACCATGCTCGGTTCGCTGGCTGCACTGGGGGGACACCGTGGGGTGGCGCGGATCTTGGGCGTCGATTTCTCGGGCTGGATCGCCTGGTTTCTCTGGCGGACGGTGTATCTGCTCAAGATGCCCGGCTGGGGTCGTCGGCTCCGCGTTGCGGTGGACTGGTCGCTGGATTTGTTTTGCACCCGGGATGATGTGCAACTCGGCGTGCATCAGCTGCGGGAGCAAAAACGCGAGCCCCCGCCAGGGCCGGCGGCGCGGGATTAGGCGTTTTTGGCCGCCTGCCGCCTTGATGGGATTCAAAATTCGGCAAAAAGGTTGCCTGCTCCCCGCAGTTAAACTGTTCCGCTTAGGTCGAGTTTGCCGATAAGTGCGATTAAGACTGCGCTCTTACTCCGTGGAGGGAGCGACAGCATTGATTGCACCCGGAAAAGGAATTTTGAACTTGGCTTCGGCGTCGCCTCTTCAGCGTCTGTGTTTGATGGCCTGCAGCGTCCTGGTCTGCAGTTTCATCGTCTGCGGTATGCCGCTGCATTGCCGTGCTGCCGATTTTGGAGAAGTGCAGCGTTTGCCACCGGTCGACGATCCGTCGGCCGCAGTCGACTGGGACCGCGAAACGGCAGCCATGGTCCAGAGAAACGTGGCAGAGCATAACGCGATGCGCTACAACACCGCCTCGATGCAGCCGCAACAGCAATCGCAGAACCGTTGGGACCAGACGCCGCATTCGTGGACCAGGGCAAGGATGGGATCGCCTCCTGCGAGTGGGCAGAGGGCGGCACAAAATTATACGGCACAGATTGGCGAAGGGCCGGCGTGGCTCGGGGAAATGGCACCCTACGTACTGACCGGTGACCGGGAGGGTGTCGGCTTCAACGGCTTGTTGGAAGTAGATGGGATCTATGACTCGAACGCAGTGGGGCTGATTCCGAACAAGGGCGTGCTGCGTGAATTTGTGACTTCACAGATTCCGGTGACTGGCACGCAGGCGGCCACCCGCTATCCGCGCGAGGTCATCAGTCCGAATCAAACTCAACTCGGCGTCTGGTTTGAACAGCCCACGGAACTGGCGCGTTTTCGAGCGTATACGCTGATGAATCTTTTTAAAGATCCTTACACGGTCGATTTTCAAGTCTATAAGGTGTATGCCAACTACGGTTGGTTCAAGGCGGGCAAAGATTACACGATTTTTTTCAACCAGTCGGCAGCACCCGATACGATTGATTTTGAAGGCCCCAATGCGATTCCCTACATTCGAACGCCACAACTCGTGATGAATATCCCGTTGGAGGAACTCGGTTTCAGATCCAATCAGGGGCTGGTAGTCGGGATCGAGCATATGCCAGCCGAGCTTACATTGCTTAATAACGCAGACGCTAACCGTATGCCGACAGTTGATGCTGCAGTGAATTGGGGGCCGGTGAATGAACTGCCTTCGTTTGTCGGCAAGTACGTTTATACACCCGAAGGCGCCCATATCGAGGCTGCGGGTCTCTTCCGCAAACTTACGGCTGCCGGCCCCAATTATCGTTCGAGTTGTTACGGCTACGGGATGGCGTTGAGCGGAAAAATAGCGACGTGGGGAAAAAATAATGTGATCCTCGCCGCGCAAGGAGGGCAGGGGATTGCCGCCTACAGCCAGGATTCCTCAGGCCTGGGATTGGATGCGGCACCTTCGTTGTTTATTCCGGGAACAAATCCCCAACCATCCACTCGCGGATCGTTGCGACCGATTCCCGTCTGGGGCGCATGGGCCGCCTACCAGCACTTCTGGACCGAAACGGTGCGCTCGACTGGAACCTTTAGTATCCTCACGCTCAACGATGAATTTGTCAGTCGCGGGCTCACGCCCTCAGTGGATGTCGACGATCCCGGTAATACCATGTATGGTCGTCTGCTGCAGGCGCGGTATGCGAGTATCAATGTCGTCTGGTCGCCCAACCCGACCTTCACCTTGGGCATTGAATATATGTACGGACACCGCTTTATTACCGGTGATTCGGTCCCCGCAGGTGCCACCTCCAACGCGGGGCAGGCCAACCGGTTCCAGGCCTGCGTCCGCTGGAATTTCGATCATAAGACCTCGTTCCGCAATTAAGACCTGCTTTTAAATTCGTCTTTTCCTCTAGCGGGCGAATCGATTATGCTCCCCCCCGAGTGACCGCTTCGCGGAATCTTCCTCGATCCATGAAGAAAACGAAAAAGGAATATCATGAAAAAGCTTATCTTTTTAGTCCTTGTCGGGTTCGGCGTTTATTTGTTGTGGAACAATGTCAAAACCAAGCAAGAAGACGGGCAAGTTAACTTTTCGGTGAATAAAGATGGCGTTGAGCAAAAACTTCAATCGGCCGGCAATAAAATTTCTGGTGCAGCGAAATCGGCCGAAGAGAAGTTTAATAAATAATCTTCAACCGCCCTGGTGACCCTGTCGCTTGTTCCTAGCGTTCGTAGAACGCCCCTC
>CAUZBD010000435.1:0-3059 GCA_963577795.1 Planctomycetota bacterium
GAGTTCCGAGTGATGTATCCTCCGGAGTATCGCACTGCACGCAACTGATGGCCTTAATCTCACTGATTTCTCCCTCGCGGTGCAGCGCTTGCTGCGCATCCTCCAAGTTGGCAAGAATGGTAATGTCGTCAGCGGTACCCATTTCAGGTGCCACCCGTTCAATCGTCCAGCGACGATCTAAAAGTTCGATTTCCTCTCCCTTTTCCGCCCCGAGCAAAGCCGCGACTTCATGCCCGAGATGCAGGTGACCCGGTTGAACGACGATCCCCATTTTTGATTTGCTCGGACGACCTTTCGGGTGACGTGCCATCGCAATTCCGGTCAGCCGCGCCTGTCGATCTCCGACCCCAATTTCCGCAGTCAGAGTAGGAATTAAATGATTGTAGGCAATTTTTCCGGCCTCCAGCATGCGATCTATCGAACTATCTGGCATCGCATAGGGTGAATATCCCTGCTGATGATATTCGTATAAATCACAACTTGCCGGAATGATAAAAACATTCGAGCCAATATCGCGAGCATTGCGACGGGTCTCCTTCTCTGCCGCCGCCTGAGTCATTGCGACACCCACACAAAGCGCTACCGCGGTTGTCGCAGCAACAAGCGAAAGCGTGAATCCCACCCAGCGATGCAGTAATTCTTTCAAAATCAGACGGCAGGGAAATCTCACGCAGCCGCCTCCCCGCCTCGAAGCAAGATGAATAGCCCGATGGTCACAACGACCAGAGCGGACCCGATCAGGAAGAAATAGGACCAGCTTCCCGGCGGAGAAACCGCGGGGTTTTTATTAACTCCCTCTGCATCCTTTAATGATTGTGTGTTGACGGGTCCCTGCAATTCGGATTCTAAAATCTGAGAAGGTGGCCCTGCTGTCGCGCTACTTTGCAGCGATGGGTTCCTTTTGCCTCCTTCTGCAGTCGGTACAAGACGGGACGATTCCTCAACGGACTCCCGGGAGGTGTCCTCTGTGACGAGATCATCGAGTGCGATTTCCTGATAACTGAGCGCGGGGGAGATTTCCAGGCTATCCTCAGGCGCCGTCTGTCGCCCTCCCTCCGAGCCAGGACCACGCGTAAGAATGCGATCGATTTCGGCCTTCACGAGTGGATTGCCCGGATCGAACCCAAGTTTCTCGATGGCCACTTTTTCATCGTGTGTGGTCCAGCGATGCGGCACCATGGGCCCCTGCATCCAGCGGCGATCGAGTCCGCATTCACAGTCTTGGCCGACCACCGCCAACGACTGAATGAAACGCCGGCGAGGATCCTCAGGAAAACGAAGTACCGGTCCTAACTTACGACCGCGGCCAAAAAGAAGCGCCACCTGGGTTGCCTCGGTAGGACTCGGATTCATCCCCAGTGCCCAGAGTAACACCTTCTCCTCTGCCGCCGCCTGCGGCGTCAGGTGGATCATGTGTGGTGGTTCCTTGATCGGCTTCGGCAGATACTCGAGCGATTGCTCCACTTGCGGGATTGTCTGGCGAACCATGTCGCGGGTCGTCGCGCTGGAATCCACATCGGTTCCATCCACTACCAGAATCACGCTGTGGACACCGAACAGTTTCGCAAACATTTCCCGTCGCGTGGGCGAATCGACAAATGTCTCACACAGTCGCCTCAGTTGTTCGGCTGCTGTGGACGCATCCGCAGAGAGGCCCTCTCCAAGGATGAGCGTCTCTTCTTCGGGGCCCACGGCGATGACCGCTGGAAAGTTCTCAACGGCAGTCGCATATTTCAGGGCAGGATGATCGGTTTCAGGTGACGTGTCGACGAATTCGATGATGACGTTTGCATCGACAAGAGTATCTTGGGCAACTTTTCTAACCGCCGCTGCAAGTTCGCCTCTTTCCGTTTCATTTGCCGTTTCATTTGCCGTTTCATTTGCATAGACGAAGAGCCGATAAGGCATGTCACCCAAGTCGACAAAAGCCACATCGCGGACCGTGTAGCGACAGGCGGAAACCGTCGCCACGTTCCAATAACTCAGGAACAGCGCTAAAAAAAATAGTGTTGAATTCCGGGCCATCGTAAATCGGGTGGGTAATCAGGCAAGAATTTCTCGAATAACGCGGCCGTCATGTTCCACGCCCGTCAACCGCTGATCCAGTCCTTGGAAGGGATAGGTCAACTTTTTGTCATCAATGCCCAACTGATGCAAAATCGTGGCATTTATATCGTGAATGTGGACCGGCCGCTCGAGGATATTGTAACAAAAATCATCCGTCTTCCCGAGCACCGTACCTCCGCGGATTCCACCTCCACAAAGCCAGAGCGCGTAACAACGACCATGATGATCGCGTCCGTAATTTTCGGCAGTCAGCTTTCCTTGGCAGTAAACGGTACGGCCAAACTCTCCGCCCCAGACAATCAGTGTTTCATCGAGCATTCCCCGCTGCTTGAGATCCTTGATGAGGGCGGCTGTGGGCTGATCCGTATCCTTACACTGACCGGCAATTCCCTTGGGAAGCCCGCCGTGCTGATCCCATCCTCGGTGATACAACTGAATAAACCGTACACCGCGCTCGGCTAACCTCCGAGCCAAAAGGCAATTCGCTGCGTACGTGCCGGGCTTTCGTGCGTCGTCTCCATAAAGTTCAAAAGTCTTTTCAGTCTCTCCAGAAAGATCCATCAACGAAGGAACAGAGGATTGCATTTTAAATGCCATCTCGTATTGTGCGATCCGCGATGCCGTCTCCGGATCGCCGTGTGTGGTCGCCTTCGATTGGTTGATTCTCGCCAATGCATCGAGCATCCGCCGGCGACTCTGTCGATCAATCCCCGGAGGATCTGAAAGATACAGTACCGGATCGCGACCACTGCGAAACTGCACACCCTGATGTTCTGAGGGCAGAAAACCAGATCCCCACAACCTCGCAAAAATGGGCTGCGTCACACGCAAACCAGAGCCTTGTGAAATCATGACCACAAAAGCTGGCAACTCTTTACTTTCGCTTCCCAAGCCGTAACTCAACCACGCCCCCATGCTTGGTTTTCCAAGTTGCTGCGATCCGGTATTCATCATGGTGACACCCGGATCGTGATTCACCGCTTCGGTATGCA
>CAUZBD010000436.1:0-3053 GCA_963577795.1 Planctomycetota bacterium
TGGGCGGTGCTTCGTGGACTCGGAGTAATTCTCCCTCCGCTACTGACGATCGTGATTTTCGTTTGGGTCGGAAGCACCGTCAATACATATGTGATGCAACCAGTTAAGAATGTGGCGCGTCAGGTTTTAGTCTGGACGATCGATGATCATGTGAAAACCTTGCCAGCAGTTCCACCCAACGTCTACCTCACAACCAAAGACGGGCATGAATATCACCGACTGCCACCGCAGGCGGATGGTCGCACCAATCCGCTGTGGGTGCCCGAATCAGTCTACGGACTAGTCACCGATCCCGAAAACCTTGCGGGGCGAACGATTCCCACAACGCGCAAAGGCATACTAGAACAATATGTCGACCTCCGATATTTGACCCCCCAAATTGTCATTCCTGTTTTTACTTGTATTTTTATCCTCGCCATGTACTTACTAGGAAAGTTTCTGGCTGCACGCTTTGGCCGGATGGCAGTTGCCGGGCTCGACAAAGGTATTGAACGACTCCCTCTGATCCGCAATGTTTACGGATCGGTCAAACAAATCACTGATTTTATTTTCGGTGGAACCAATGTTGAATACACCAGAGTCGTTGCGATTGAATATCCGCGCAAGGGAATTTGGTCTTTAGGATTGGTGACTGGTGAAAGTATGTTGGATATTGCATCGGTCGCAAATGAACCTGTGCTTTCTATACTGATTCCCACATCGCCTGCTCCTTTCACAGGCTACACAGTAACCATCAAACGAAGCGAAGCGATCGATTTAGATATTACGATCGATCAGGCCGTCCAATTCATTGTCAGTTGTGGCGTGGTGATTGCCCCGCAACAACTACAAGGCCTGATGGATAAAACGAAGACTCCAGAGTCGCCACGCATTGAGGGTGAATTAGGAAATAGTCGCGAAACAGAAACCGGTTGAGCTTTGAACCTGCCGGGTTCGCAGCACGCACAAGCTAACCTTCAGGGCGTGGAAAAGAGAAAAAGAATGCACGTTCGGATTGGTACGCGTGGAAGCCGTTTGGCGCGGTGGCAAGCAGAGTGGGTCGCAGAAGAACTTCGCAGACGAAAGGTCGAGGTTGAACTTGTCCCGCTCGCCACTGAAGGAGACCGCAAAGATCAGGCTGCGCTAGCGCAGCTTGGCTCCATCGGAATTTTTACGCGTGAAATCCAAAGGGCGGTTCTCGAAAATCGTGTCGATCTTGCAGTTCATAGTCTCAAAGATTTGCCCACCGCACCAACCCCGGGAATCCACCTCGCTGCCGTTCCGCTCCGTGGTCCTTGCGAAGATGTGCTGGTGACGAGAGAGAAACGCGTGCTTGTTGACTTGCCAAGGCAAAGCCGGATTGGTACAGGCAGCCTACGACGAGGCTCGCAAATTCTCTACCTCCGCGACGATCTGCAAATTGTCCCGATCCGTGGCAATGTGGAAACACGTTTACAAAAATTAGAATCCGGGGAATATGACGGAATCGTCTTAGCTCGGGCCGGACTACTACGTCTGGGACTAGAACAATATGTCCATCAGATTTTTGAAACACACGAAATGATTCCCGCAGTCGGCCAAGCGGCGTTAGGACTAGAAATTCGCACAGAGGACATCGAATTGCAAACCTGCCTGGACCAAATCAATCACCGACCGACCCATCAGGCAGTTTTGGCAGAACGGACACTTTTGAATGACTTGCGTGGCGGTTGCCTCGCACCGATAGGCGGCTGGGCCCGCGAGGTGGAGAAGAATTGTTTGCAACTCGATGCGGTCGTTCTTGATCCGCAAGGAAAGAAACGGCTTTTTCAATCCCAGAGCGGACCGCTCGGGGAGGCCCAAACCATCGGGAAAGAGGTCGCTGAAAAATTACTCGCCGACGGTGCCGCTGCACTGATTAACGCAGCGAGGGAACCGAATATTCCGTGAATGAGGCAGTGGGCCGATTCAGCAAATGACCGGCTCAAACAAAATTCCCGTTTAATCCCACCACCAGCGATTGTGATCAATCTTTTCGGGCTGGACTGCGGCGTGGGCCTCTTTGACACTTCCCTTTTCATCCGATTTGAGATTCGTACCGGTGAGTGCTTCGGTCGCTTCAATCCGCACACCGCCACCGACTGGAGTCATCAACGTATTTCCTTTCCAGCGAACATTGACGGCAGTCTCCACCTGAACAGGCGTATTGTAGGTCTGGACCGGATAGGCTCCCTCGTCCAAAAAGACGGGCATCGACCAATCGGCCATCTCATAAAAATTTTGGTCGCGGATAAAGGCTGCTGCCACGGAAAGATCAATCAGATTGCGAAGTTGTGCCCAGATGGGTGATTTTTGCGCCATCTTTCGATACGCACGGGTGAACGAGTGTGTAAATGCGCGGCTCGCTCGATCCACTTGCTGGACACCCGCTCGGGAACCGTCGGATTGGACCACTTCGTCTTCGCCGACCAATTTCACACCCTCGCCGACCATCTCCATCGCTAAATCATCATCGGAAACCATCACACGTTCGTAATCCGGAACGAAATACCAGCGACGCATCGCATTGCGTGAAACCGCTGCAGGATTCGCCTTATCAATGTAGGTTGCAAGTCGCACAGGCGGTTTTTCTAAACCAATTCCAATCAACTTCATCCGGTAATCTGCCTCGACCAGCACCTGGGCAAAATGGGTGTTTGCCGCCACACCACCAAATGCCACTTCCTGTAAACCGAGGCTATTTTGTAGCCCAGCAGCAATTCGATTTGCATCATCGGGACGGATGCCCCGTAAGTTTGCAAGAAATTGCTGCATCTTCTGCAGTCCCTCCTGCGTGGGATCAATCGAAACGGTAATCACCGTATCGTCGAGCGACCCCGGCGCAAACGCCCTTAGAGCTACGATCAAATCCTGGAGTTCCAAACAAGGTTGACCCGTTTTCATCCCCACCACACGGCCACTGGCATCACTCACCCAGCCTTCGGCAGGCCCAGCAATCACAATGTCTTGGGTTGCTGGATAGTAAAAAACGTATTCCAAGCGGGTGAGCCCCGCGAGATAACGCATGGCAGCATCCGGTTGCGTATTTTTGTCGA
>CAUZBD010000437.1:0-3048 GCA_963577795.1 Planctomycetota bacterium
CGTCGTCGAGGAGTGCCGTGCACAGCAAGGGAGTGGGGGAGTGGAGGTAGTGGTTGGGGATGTGACCGATGCGGCGACTCGGAAAATAGCCATTGAAAAAGCAGTGACTTCTTTTGGTGGCCTTGATGCGGTGATTAACAATGCAGGAGTGGGGAGTTTTGGTCGGTTTGCCGACTCATCGCCGGAGCGACTCAGGCGGATTATGGAAGTGAATTTTTTCGCTGCTGCAGAACTGATTCGCGAATCGCTTCCTGCTCTTTTGCGCGGGAGGAGCCCGATTGTAGTGAATGTTGGTTCGATTCTCGGACACCGGGGGATTCCGAGGATGCACGAATACTGCACGAGCAAATTTGCGTTGCAAGGCTTCAGTCAATCGCTCCGGATCGAGTTGCGACCCGAAGGGGTTGACCTGCTCATGGTCAGTCCCGGAACGACCGATACGGAATTTTACGACAATGTGGTTCATGGTCGTGATAAGGTTCCCTGGAACAAGGGGCGGGGCACGCCGGTTGCCACGGTGGCCAAAAAAACAGTCCACGCCATGCGGTTGGGAAAACGCGAAATTGTCCCTAATTTTCGCGGTCGAATGCTTCTTTGGGCCAATCGTCATGCGCCCCACTGGGTGGATCGCGTTCTGGAGCGGTTTGCGTAGGGCCTGATTCCGGCGCGAAAGAGACAGCCGGATATGATACAATAGTATTATTAGTCGGCACAATCATACTAGTCCGTTTAGGCCTGAAAGACTACATTGGTAAAGGTTTGGGGCCGGATCGGCTGAGGGATCGGCTGCGGCCCACCGCCCGCCTGCCCGCTCGCTGTTTACTGTTGCCATTTGGAGGATTTTGCCGATGCTCATTCGCCTTGCCTTGCTCGCTGTGAGTGTGCCTCTCTGGGTTGCCGGTTCCGTCTCCGGCGAAGAGCAGCAAACCGAGTCGCCGCAACCGATCAGCTACTATGCGCAGATCCGTCCGATCGTCCAAGCGCACTGTCAGGGATGCCATCAGCCAGCCAAAGCGCAGGGCGATTACGTGATGACTTCCTTTGAGAAAATGCTCGGCGGAGGCGAGAGCGGTTCGGTGGCGATTGAAGCTGGAAACCCCTCGGCAAGCCACCTGATTAAACGGATTACGCCAATCGATGGCGAGGCCGAAATGCCTCCGGAGGGACCGCCCCTGGCCGAAGCGGAGATCGATCTTATTCGTCGGTGGGTTGAGCAAGGTGCAGAGGATGATACCCCAGAGAACGCCACCCGTCGTTACGACAGCGATCACCCGCCGCTCTACACGCGGCCTCCGGTGGTGACATCGCTCGATTACTCTCCGGATGGGCGGATGCTGGCAAGTAGTGGGTTCCACGAAGTGTTCCTGCTGGCTGCCGATGGTTCGGTGCAAGTCGGACGTTTGATCGGTCTGTCGGAGCGGATCGAATCGGTTCGCTTCTCGCCCGATGGCGCGATGCTGGCGGTTGCCGGCGGGTTGCCTGGACGGATGGGGGAGATTCAGATTTGGGAACTGGCGAAAAACGAATTGAAACTTTCAGTACCGACCACCTTCGATACGGTGTATGGAGGGAGTTGGTCTCCGGATGGCACACAGATTGCTTACGGGGGCGGGGATAAAAGTCTGCGTGCTCTTGATGCGGAAAGCGGTGAAGAAGTGGTCTTTATGGCCGCACACGACGATTGGGTTCGCGATACCATCTTTTCCCGAGACGGCAAATCTATTTTTTCGGTTTCCCGCGACAAAACTGTCAAAAAGACCGAAGTGGATACGCAGCGTTTTGTGGGCAACGTCACAACCCATACCCCGGGGGTGTTGCTCGGTGGCATGATCAAAGTGGCCCGGCATCCGTTCCGAGACGAGTTGCTCGTGGGTGGTGCCGACGGCAAGCCCAAACTCTTTAAAATGGCGACCAAGGCAGCTCCGGCAAGTGGAGGAAATCCAAACCAAATCCGTGAATATTATGCATTGCCGGGCCGTTTGTTTGCGGTTGCTTTTTCGCCCGACGGAAGTTGGTGCTACGCGGGGAGTAGTCTCGATGGCGCAGGGCAGGTTCGCGGTTTCGAAACCGATTCCGGCAAAGAGCTGTGGAAGTTAGATTTGCCCGAGAGTGGCGTCTTTGCTTTGGCCGTCCGGCCCGATGGGAATCAGTTGGCTGCGGCCGGTGCGGATGGACTCATTCGATTTATCGATGCCGCTTCGGGAAAAATTGTGGCAACGGTCAACCCTGTTCAGCTTAAAGCGGGTGTGCTTCCACCGGTCGCATCTGCGCAGAAAGCAGCGGCGGCAAAGGAGCCTGCTCAAGAGGAAAACCAAGTCGTGGCTGCCGTCGCGCTCGAGTCTGCTGAGTCAGCCGCCGACGAAGTGGTGGTTGTACAGGTCGCGGCGGAAGAGCCGGTTCGTTTTGAGCTTCAGGCACTACCCGATGCGATTCGCATCGATCGCCCGATCGACAAAGCCCAGTTGCTGGTGTCCGCTAGGGGAAGTGATGGATCAACTCGGGATGTGACCCGGGACGTGGTCTGGAGCGTTGAGGGTGAGGTGGGCACGGTCAGCTCGGAGGGTATTTTTGTGCCGACCGGTGATGGCAGTGGCCGCGTGGTCGCTAAGCTGGATGGCCAGCGCGTGGAAGTGCCGGTCGAGGTGGCGGGGATGGATGGTTCTTATCACAACGATTTTATTCGCGACGTGAACCCGGTTCTGACGCGACTGGGTTGCAATGCGGGAACCTGCCACGGTGCGCAGAAGGGCCAAAATGGATTCAAGCTTTCGCTTCGCGGTTACGATGCGGTGAGCGATGTCCGTGCATTTACGGATGATATGGCGGCGAGGCGGGTTAATTTTGCCTCGCCTGATGACAGCTTGATGCTGCTTAAGACGACTGGGGCGGTGCCCCATCAGGGTGGGCTGTTGATGCAGTTCGAAGATCCCTACTACAGGATCGTTCGGGATTGGATTGCCGATGGAGCAAAGTTGAATCGTGAGTTGCCACGCGTTACGAGCGTCGAGGTCTTTCCGAAAAATCCGGTCGTCGACCGCGCGGGCAAGC
>CAUZBD010000438.1:0-3035 GCA_963577795.1 Planctomycetota bacterium
ATCCGATCAATGGGAATCGCCTCCCAACCACCGAAAACATTTCGGTCAGTGGCACCGGCCTTCCGCTACCACCACGGTAGTTTCTCGGGAGAAACACCAACGGTGCCAGCCGGACTGAAGATTCGTGAGGGAAAAGTCTGCTGCTAGAATTGCTCGGTAGTGGCCCGTGGCAAAATTGGTATATTCTCCGCAGCTGAAGTAGCGGTTGAGTCTTCCGGTCTCAAGTGATGGGAGGCAACGCCGGGACCTCCTCGGCGCAAGGCATCGAGGTGTTCACGCAAAATGCGACGAACCTCTAAAATAGTTCGCGGATGACGATGGATCGAATGATGGTCTGCATCGACGATAATTTCGGATACGACATCGTTCGCCTGTGCACTGGAAATCGAAACCACTCCATCCCCGTCTCCGGTAACCCGATGTAAAAAATCTCGACTTTCAGTCCGCCCAATCACATTATGGTAAACAACCCAGGGTGCTTGGGGCGCAGCAGCAAGCGATTTGAGCGCAGCAGATCCAGGTGCAAGCATCTCCACGCTCGTAGGTGTAAGGTCCACGACATCATTTTTCAAAAGTTCTGGGTTTTCATTGTTCAATTTTTGTAACGATTCCATAATCAGTTTTGGCGGTTCAATCAGTTGACTCCCTAGCCACTGTGTCGCTGAATTAGATAAATCACTACCCGAGAATGGGGTCGCAATGGTTACCACACGTCTTACAGAAGGATTTGCCTGAAAGAAAAAGAGCCGCTGTATTTGCCGACGCGTTTGGGGATCTGCTTTCGCCATATCTAGCGGCTGATCGGCAACCTGCTTCCAAAAAAGGTCGCCGCTATCGACCGACTGTAGCCGCGAAATCAATCCACCCATGCTGTGACCGATCATGACAATCTGTTCGAGCGCAGGTTCTCGATTTTGAGGGTCCAATGTTTTTTGCAATTGCATCATTTGTTCGCGTAGATCGGCCGCCGTGTAAACGAACGGTTCACCGGTCGGATAAAAATAGCACCAGAACTGATAATGCTTCCGGATTTCCGGAATACTGCGAAGATCGTTGAACATCGTCATCCAACTGATCGGAGTGGCCCAGATGCCGTGGACCAGGAGCACTGGAATTTTTCCCGCTTGATACGGCTCTAACATGTAGAGACCGCTTGGATAGGGCGTTTCATCCGGACGAAAAAGACCGCTGGTGGCAGCTGCGGTATCGGTATACTCGAGGTTATCGAGGAAGTAAGCCAGTGGGGTCGTCGAATCACTCTGGAGCGGTACCATGCGATCGGCAACCTGAACCTTCGGGGTCCGCAGCGGATCGTAAAGTTCGAGTACCGCTTCACGCATCATAACCCCCTTGGGCCCCATCTCACGCGATGGAAGAATACGCAGGTAGGCAGTCACTGGAATACTCATCCCAGGTGGATAATGCGCCTCAAGGTGTTGATTCTCTCGCAATACTCCTCGCTCTGCAATCAAAGGGACACCCAGTCCATAGGTGCGGTAGTGGTTGGATAATCCCTTGATTTGATAGTCGGAAACAAATTCAAATTTCTTGAAATCTTTGTGCTGAAGATGTTCAACCTCGGAAGTGATTCGAAACAAGATCGATTCGTTGCCGGAATGACAAAAATGCTGCAATCCGGGCTTCAATCCACCATGGCGATTCGCAAGTCGCATCGCTCGATCAAGAGATTCGTTGTAGAGATCACACGCTTGGAGAAACTGCGGATCATATGCGTTGCGCGTTGCTGCAAACTGTTTGTCAAAAAGATATTCATAACTGTCAGCAGCTGCTGTTACATAGAGATCAAACGCTTTTTTCTCATCTTTAGCCTCACTACTCTTTGCCAATAAATTTGCGACTTCCGCATGTGCAAAAAGGATGTTCGCAAGTCTTTCAGTCCGCAAGATAACCTGAAGTTGATGGAGAACTTGTTCTGGATCGCCTTCCAATTGATCGACGAGGTCAAACTGCCTGAGCACCTGGAGTGTGCGTTCGCTCAGCTTAAGGGGATCGTCTTTCGCGTAATGGAGATGACTAAATGCAGACCCCTCCGGCTGCTTTTTGACCAGCCAATGGCTACTCTGACAACCCCCGCACAACATCAAAAGAAATGCCGTAATCGCGACTGCGACCAAAAGAGAAAAAACGCCTTCTCGGTGAGAGCAGATCTGTGGGGGGTCCTGTGCATCCATACTGCATTTCCCATTGCGCCCTTCCCGGCGCGCAACCGTCGCTGGAATACCTGTATTGATTATCCGTTTCAGTGCTCGTTTATGCGCTGAAAAAGCGTAAAAAGGCCGATGAGAATGGCAATAGATAGGCAGCATCGCCATGGGCGTCAATGCCTGTTAACGATCTTGCTAGCATTGGCGTTTGGTCGCCATAATACGCCCGCAGGAAAATCTATCGCCTTCGCATGCTTCGCCGGTAGAAGTGAAGCAAATAGCCTTCAATACGAAGTAAAAACAACGACGTGTCGCACGAAAAAAATCTACTGCCACCGCTCTACCAAGATTCCGCCTTCTGGGGAATGACCTCAACGCAGTTTCTCGGTGCATTCAATGACAGCGTTTTCAAGCAAATTGTTCTGCTCCTTTGTGTCGCGGTGATCGTCAGTCCGAATGGCGAAATGCGCGATCAACAGTTTTTGGCACAGGGCATCTTTGCAGTTGCTTTTATTCTTCTCTCGGGAATCTCCGGATACTGGTCGGATCGCGTCAGTAAACGCGGGCTGATTATCTTTTGTAAGTTGCTTGAGATTGTCGTGATGCTCGGAGCCGTTGCAGCCTTTGCGATGCTTTCAAATGTTGAGGTCCACTCAACCAGCGGTAGCATGGAGCAATTCAGCCTGCACGGCACCCCCTGGGTTTTGTTTGGTGTACTCTTCCTGATGGGCTCCCAAAGCGCGGTGTTCGGCCCGGCGAAATATGGAATCCTCCCTGAAATGGTTCGCGGGACTGATTTGCCGCGGATGAATGGCATTATTCAGATGACCACTTTCCTGGCCATCATTCTGGGAACTTGGGTTGGTGGTA
>CAUZBD010000439.1:0-3028 GCA_963577795.1 Planctomycetota bacterium
TACGCCTTGGGGTTTGTCACCGAAGCGGGGGGACCAGGAAGTCATACGGCCATTGTTGCCGAGGCCATGCGACTGCCGGCTGTGGTTGCAACTGGGCCTTTTTTAACCGATGTATCTGGTGGTGATTTGGTCATCATCGATGGAAATTTAGGAAGGGTTGTTCTCCAGCCTGATGAAGAAACGGTTGCAAAATATCGCTATGAGGCGGAAGAACATCGTGGTGTCGAGGCCCGCCTAAAGTATTTCGCAACAAAGCCTGCGGTCACCGCGGATGGGGTTCGTATTCAACTCTATGGAAATATCGAATTTCCTTATGAAGTCGAACAATGTCAGGCGGGGGGAGCGGACGGTATCGGTCTCTATCGTACCGAATTTCTTTATTTAAATGCGAAAAAGGAGCCGACTGAGTCAACACACTATACCGCTTATAAAAAAGTCCTCCTCGCTATGCGGGGAAAACCTGTGTGCATCCGCACGCTCGATTTAGGGGCCGATAAATTGTCGGAAGAGTTGCAGTCGAGTGATGAAAAGAATCCTGTTTTAGGACTGCGAAGCATTCGCCTAACGCTGCGGAATGTGCCCCTCTTCCGGACACAGATGAGAGCTATTTTGCGGGCCAGTGCCCTGGGAAAGGTGCAAATCCTGTTTCCGCTCATTACCACACTGAAAGAACTCCGGCAAGCGAAAATGCTGCTCTCCGATGTGATGGAAGATCTCGAGGAAAGCGGAATTGATTTTGATCGCCAGATCAAAGTAGGCATCATGGCTGAAGTTCCCGCCACGGCCCTGCTGTTAGAGCGGTTTCTGGATGAGGTTGATTTTGTAAGTATTGGAACGAACGACTTAATTCAATACACCCTCGCAGTAGATAGAAGTAACAAAGACGTGGCATCGATGTATACGGCAAGTGAACCAGCCGTCCTGCGGCTAATCCGCATGTCGATTCAGGCGGCCGATAAAGTCAACAAGCCGGTGAATGTATGTGGCCAAATGGGCGGTAATATTCTCTATACCATGCTCCTGCTGGGCTTTGGCTTACGCCACTTTAGTGTCCCGCCGGCATCGTTGCTGGAAATAAAAAAGGTTATTTCCAGCGCAAATATCAAACAATGCCAGCGCATTGCGCGACGTGTGATGACGATGGAACATGCACAGGATATTCGAAATTATTTAAAAGAGGAACTTCGTAAGCAGGTGCCCGAATTGGTGCCCTAGCACACCGAGAGTGAACCAAAAGTCAACTCGTGAATCAAAAACAAAATCAACACTATCGTATTCGCATACGCTTCGCAAAGAACGAAGATCTCCGATTTTTAGGGCATCTGGATCTTATTCGTGCGCTTGAACGTATTTTCCGCCGCGCAGGTTTCGAATTAGCGATGAGTGAAGGCTTTCACCCTCGGCCCCGAATGCGTTTTTCTGGTCCCTTGGCTGTGGGGCAAGTTGGCTTGGATGAAGTTATGGATCTTGTGGTCGTGGCTATTGGCGACCCAGACTTAATGCGCGAACAACTCAATCAGTTCTCGGTCCCTGGACTGGAATTTAAGCAAATAGAAATCCTTAATGATTCAGTGGAGAAACTAAAGGCGAAAAGCTTCTGCTATGAGGTGCCGGTGGATCCGGAATTTCAAGAGACTGTAAAGATAAATTTAGTACGATTCCTTTTGAGCAATTCTCATTTTGTGCAAAAAAAGGGTCGTCAATAATAAATTGGTATTCAGCCACTCGTTTTTGATCTCCGACTTGAAGATGGCCAATTGCAAATGCAATTAGCGGCCACACAAGAGGCGGGGGTCAGGCCGGCTGAATTACTCGAATTACTTGATCTCTCGGCCAACTCCCAGCGGGGAGCGGTGCTGACGAGAACTACCGTACAACTATAAAAGAGGAAAGTAAGCACAATGAAAACCGAAATGATAATTAATGTTTCGCAACCCGAGGAATGTCGGATTGCAATGGTCGAAGATGGTGTCCTTGAAGAGCTCTATATTGAGCGAACCAGTCAGGATAATTATGTGGGAAATGTTTATAAGGGGGTGGTGGTGAATCTGGAACCTACCATTCAGGCGGCTTTTGTCGACTTTGGAGTTGGCCGCAATGGCTTTCTTCACATCAGTGATGTGGAGCCCCAATATTATCGCCAGGCGGGAATCGATCCTGTAAAATATATGGAAAGCGGTGGAGGACATTATCGCGGAGAAGAATTGGCAGACGAAACGGAAGGGGAGTCAGAGGAAACAGAGACAACCGATGGCGAAAACGAGGAGCGTGGTACCTCTTCCGACACACCACGTACCGGGCGTAGGCCGCGGGAGCGGCGAACCATGCGGCCCGGATCGAGGCCCCGCGTGAAACCCCCACTCCAAGATATTTTGCGTCGCGGAGACGAAGTCTTAGTGCAGGTGATCAAGGAGGGTATCGGCAATAAGGGTCCTACCCTCTCTACGTATATCAGTATTCCAGGTCGCTATCTTGTACTTATGCCGGCCCTTGGTCGCGTGGGGGTTTCGAGAAAGATTGAGGATGAGGATGATCGCCGCCGCCTACGCGACATCCTCCTCGATTTGAATCCCCCTAAGGGCCTGGGATTTATTATTCGTACGGCTGGAGCAGGACGCACGAAGCGGGAGCTATCGCGCGATTTGGCCTATCTTCTGCGGCTCTGGAAAGTGATTGTCCGCCGAGTGAAAAAATGTCGCGCACCGGTAGATATTTATGAAGAGAGTGACATGATTATCCGTACGATTCGAGATATTTTTAGCAGTGAGGTAGACGTTATTCACGTGGACGAAGAGCGAGCTTTTGAGCGGGCCAAAGAGTTTCTTCAAATGGTCATGCCTCGGCACGTTGGACGCTTACAGCTTTACCAGGGCAAAGAACCGCTTTTCAATAAATATAAACTGGAAGATGAGATTTCGATGATCCATCAGCGGGAGGTGCCGCTCAAAAAGGGTGGTTCGATCGTGATCGATCAAACCGAGGCGCTGGTGGCCATTGACGTCAACAGTGGAAACTTCCGCTCCAATGG
>CAUZBD010000440.1:0-3023 GCA_963577795.1 Planctomycetota bacterium
CCTCATCGAACCGCATTCTATAGACGATCTCTTTGAGGTATTCGGGGTTGCCGGCCCAGAGCGTGACGCCCCATTCCCAGTCGTCGAGGCCGACGCTGACAGTGATCAGTTGCGTGACGCGACCGGCAAACTGCATTCCGGTCCGCCCGTGTTCGGTCATCAGTGCGTGCCGCTCACTCGCCGGAAGCGTAAACCAGTTGGCGCCGGGCCGACGGCTTTTGCCCATCGGGTAAAAGCAGGTGGCCGGCCACTCGGGAAAATCGGGCGTCAGCCGCTGCTTGCGCATGTGCACTTCGCGTTGCTCGTAAGCCTTCAGTTTGGCCTGATAGGTGGCACTCCCCTCCTCTTCCCCTTCCGCGAGGAGTCGTTGCCCGTACTGCGCGAGGGTGGGTACGTATTCGGAGATTTCGCTCATCGAAACGAACGAATAGGTAGGAATCAAACAGCTGCCGAGATGGGTGGCCATCAGCCGCTGGTGGACCGCATCCACTTTCAGTGGATCTTCGTCCATCAGCATCAGTCCGAAATCCGCCTTGTGGCCACTGACGATCGAGGTTTGCAGTCGCACCGGCGCATCGCTGCCGGCCGGATCGAGCACCGCAGCAACTTCGGCCGTGCCTTCTTCGAGCAGTCCCTCGGGAAGCGTTTCCAGCCCTGCACGATCAAAGAGATAAAAAAAATGGCTGCAGTGCCAACCCTCGCTGGGAACCCGGGATGGGGGTGCTTGTTCGCGTGTGTGCATGGGACGGTTCATCGCATCCTCCTCCGCAGGTGGGCCGCTTAGCCAAGCAGACGGTTGACGCTTTCGACCAGCCGTTCCATGGCAAACGGTTTGCGGATGTAGTCATCCACGCCGAGCATCTCCGCGTAGGCCTTGTGCCGACTGCCCTCGTTGGCCGTAATCATGATCACTTTGAGGGGCACCGCCCGCGTGCGGCGCAGTTTTTCCAGCACCAGAAAACCGCTCCGCTTGGGCATCATCATATCGAGAATCACCAGGTCGGGATCTTCCCGTTCGGCCATCGCCAAACCCTGGTTACCGTCCCGGGCGATCAAGACCGCATACTTTTTTGCTTCCAGGGCGTAGCGAAGCGACTCGACGATTTCGGCATCGTCATCCACAATTAAAATCCGCTTATCAATGGTGGTTGCCTTGTCTTCCGCCGTATCTTTCGCGTCGCCCATCGTCTGTGCCGTCTTTGGTGAATCTTCAGAGTGTCCGGTGCTTAGCCTATCGCACGTACCTTGCCCTTGGCAAGGACCTCGGACGCCGGTCAAAGCGTTGATTCGATGATTTGGGTGACGCTACCAGGCACCACCACCCTGCCTTGCTCCGCACTGGCAACCGCAGCAAAACAAAGGGCCAGGCTTTGCAGGTTATTGACTGCAGAATTTTCCGGCTCACGCTCTGCTTCGATTGCCGAGAGCAGTTCGCCCATCGTGCCGTGAAAACCACCCGGAAACCAGCTTCCGGAAAGCACGGGTGTCTCGATTTTTCCCTCGCGGTAGAGTGTGACTTGCTGTTTTCGCAGGTCCGTTCCGGTGCTGATGAGCGTTCCTTCTGTGCCGACGATGATCGTCGTATCGCTCGAGCCGCAGGTGCAGTTGCCGTTAAAAAAAAGCTGCGCTTGCGCTGCCTCGTATTCGATGTTTGCTTGGCCGAGCAGCGGCGGTTTGGCCCGCTGCCGGGCAGCCCGTACGCACGAGGCATGCACCCGCAAAGGGTTATAGCCGGGCAGGAAGCAACCGAGAATATCGAACCAGTGGATGGCAAAATCGAAAAGGATCACGTGCTTCATTCCATCGAATTCGGTTCCGGCGATCCAGTTATGGTCCCAGTGAACGGCCATCTGCACACTTTGCACCTGGCCGATCAGCCCCTGGGCAATCGCCCGCCGCATAAAACAAAAATGTGGTGCCCAGCGCCCGTTTTGATTCACGGCCAGTTTGCGGTTGTGTGCTTCGGCGACCGAGATGAGTTGTTGCCCCTCCGCGAGATCCAGCACAAACGGTTTTTGACTCAGCACATGTTTGTCCGCTTCTAGCACCGCTCGCACCAGCGGCGGGCGCACAGCCACGTGGGTAGCAATATCGACCACTTCAATTTCTGGCAGCGCAAGGAGTGCAGCAACGTCGTTGGTGACGACCGCCTCGGGAAAAAATTCTTTGCGCCGCGCTTCGGCCGCACTCTGATCAATATCACAGAGTGCGGCAACATCGTATCCGGCCGTGCGGTACGCGGCGAGATGTTCTTTGGTGATCGCGCCGCAACCGACGAGTCCGATTTTCGGTCGATAGTGTGTAGGGTCACATGGTAGGTAATTTATCGACGCACTTTGCATGTGGGCTTTACCGTTCGGGGATACATGTGGGCTTTACTGTTCGGGGATAAAGGGTGAAAGAAGTTGTTCGACCTCATTTTTCGTTGCTTTTTTGGACGACTGCTCCTCTTTGGAGTGGGTGCTATTGCATCCATTCGACAAACTTTTTTTGTCGTTGACATCGGTTTCTAGGCATCGTTCGCCGTCTATGGGACATGACTCTGCCCATCAATCTTCGACAAGCCTACGTTCATTAGCCCTTTGTCTGTAAGGCTTAAGGAAGATAAGCCGGGGGAAAAACGGGGGTCAACCACCATCTGGAGTGGGAGCGATTTTATCGGAAATATAGTAATAATCTCGCACAGTTTGCTTTTAAAATTGCTCAAAGGGTATAGAATCGACGTTGCAATGAGAATTGGCGAACTTACTTAATCATTTTTTAATTTGAGAAAGCGGGCGATTCCATGGGATTCAGCCAGTGACTCCAAATATTTTTCCTGAAGCAAGCTCAGGAAAGGAAACTGTTATGCGTTACTTCAGCCGAAGAGAACCACGTGTTCTCTGGCGGGCAACCTGTATAGGTTTGTTCGTCGCGCTCCTCGCGGGGGCGCCTCGAATTGTCGAGGCGGAACTCTACCTCCGCGTCGATCATTCTAGCACTGCAGAATACGATGTGTTGGTGATCGACCAGGACTTTGGAGT
>CAUZBD010000441.1:0-3020 GCA_963577795.1 Planctomycetota bacterium
GAAGGTCAGATCGAGGTAATCGGGAACGGACAGGGAGCTATTGTCGTTTGGTTCTCAAGCCGGATTGTTCTCTCTGAAATCAAGTCTCCTTATCCGTACCAGGTGAGCCAAGAGGCTTATCGTGAGGCAACGCAACGAAATTTTATTGATGCGCTGGTTCTCGATAAACTTAAAAGTCTTCATTTGGCACCTTCTCCTCGCTCAAGCGACGAAGAATTTTTACGTCGAGCCTATCTAGACACAATCGGTACCTTGCCCACCCTCACTGAGATGGAGGCATTTTCTGAAAAGTCCGAGGAGGGTGGGGAGGACTTGCTGACAACTCAAAAGCGACGTGACGACCTGATTGAGTCATTGCTGGCTCGCGATGAATTTGTCGACTATTGGACATATAAGTGGTCTGATCTTTTACTCGTCAATGGACGGCGACTTCGCCCAAAAGCAGTCAAGGCCTACTATGATTGGATTCGCTCGCAAGTCGCCGAAGATGTTTCCTGGGACAAGCTGGTACGAAAAGTAATCACAGCAAGTGGAAATAGTCATCTGGATGGGGCTACAAATTTTTATGCCCTTCACCAAACTCCGGAAGACATGAGCGAAAATGTAAGCCAAGCCTTTCTGGGACTCTCAATCGGTTGCGCGAAGTGTCACGATCATCCTCTGGAAAAGTGGACGAATGATCAATATTACGCCATGGCCAATCTGTTTGCCCGCGTGCGAGGGAAAGGGTGGGGGGGCGATCCGCGGAGTGGACAAGGACTCCGCACGCTCTACGTTGCACCCGAAGGGGATCTCGTCCAGCCGCGTACGGGAAAACCACAACCACCAGCACCGCTCGATGGGGAAGCTTTACCGTTTGATGATCCGCAAGACCGGCGTTTGGCTCTGGCCGATTGGGTTACCAATCCTGAAAACCCCTATTTCAGCCGCGCGATTGCAAATCGTGTTTGGGCAAACTTTTTTGGGGTGGGCTTGGTGGATCCCACCGATGATTTACGTGTTTCCAATCCGGCAAGCAATGCACTTCTCCTGGAGGCACTTGCCCAATGGTTGGTCGAGCATGACTTTGATCTCAAGGGACTGATGCGGGTCATTCTTCAGTCGGAAACCTATCAGCGAAGTAGTTTGCCGATTGCAGAGAACGAAGCCGATCAACGATTTTACAGTCGCTATTATCCGCGACGTTTAATGGCAGAAGTGCTCTATGATGCAATTGCGCAAGTGAGTGAGGTGCCGGCAAAGTTCACCCATCTTGCATACGATGGCTCGGCTGTTGTCGAGACTAAAGAATATCCTGAGGGAACGCGGGCAATCGAACTCTACGATTCGGCGGTCTTAGCACCATTTCTTAAAACGTTTGGGCGGAATGAGCGGGATATTACCTGTGAGTGCGAGCGAACCAATACACCAAGCTTGGTTCAGGTTTTACATATCAGTAATGGCAATACTATTAATGAGCGATTACGGGATGAAAAAAGCTGTGTCGGAAAAGCGCTGCTGGCAGAAACGCCAAATCAACGCATCTTGGAAGAGGCATTCCTCAGAACGCTCGCACGTAAACCGGAATCTTCCGAGGTAGAACAATTACTTCCACTGCTCGAAACCGCATCAGCAGACCAACGGCGAGAGGTGATCGAAGATTTATACTGGGGCATCATGAGTAGTCGTGAATTTTTATTCAATCATTAGGAAAGCCTCCAAGTGAAAACCGTCAATCCAATCCACCGAGTGCGCGTTGTGCGGGCTCTGTGGCTGCTGACTTTCGGCTGCTACGGGGGCATCCTGTGTGGCGTACTTTGCGCAGAAACACCCCAAAAACCATCGGGTGAGCAGACAATGGTTGATTATCACGAATCGATTCAACCGATTTTTTCTCGCTATTGCACCGGGTGTCACAATGATCGAGATGCGGAAGGAGAACTGTCGCTGGAATCCTTTGCAGGCGCACAAAAAGGAGGTGCCGATGGGGCAATACTTGCTTCAACGGCAGCTGAAAGTCGCCTGATTGGGGTCTTGGCGGGCACTGCTGAGTCCACCATGCCACCGGAAGGAGAACCGCGTCCGACTGCCGAGGAAATTGCACTCTTAAGCCGCTGGATCGATGCCGGAGCGCCAGGACCACAAGGGGGAGAAAAGCATGTGGTTGCTCTTCCTCGCCTCGCTCCTGTGCAAGGAAAAAAGCCGATTACGGCAGTTGCTGTTTCACCCGACGGCAAACGATTGGCGGTTGCCCGGTACGATGCGGTTGAGTTATTCAAGCAGACTCCCGGGGCAGACCCAACCACGCGGAAAAAAATCCGTCGCTTGGAAGGACACGCAGGAAAAATTAATGATTTACGCTTTACACCAAACTCTGAAAAATTAATCGCAGCGGGTGGTGTCGCGGGACGGAACGGGGAAATTGTCCTTTGGGATGTAGCAACCGGTAAAAAGCTAAAAACCTTTCTCGGACACCGCGACACCGTTTATGTGGCGATTGTCAGTGGCAGTGAAAAAATACTTGCCAGTGGAAGCTACGATCACAAAATCATGCTCTGGGATTTTGAAACAGGTGAGGTCCTGCATACGCTTTCTGGACACAATGGTCCGGTCTTCGATCTCGCATTTAGCCCTGATGCAACTAATTTAGTCAGTGCCAGCGGAGACACCACCGTGAAAGTCTGGCACGTACCGAGTGGTCGTCGAGTCGATACGCGGAGTGAACCGCTCAAAGAACAGTACAGTGTAGCTTTTAGTCCGGATGGTTCTCAATTTGCTGCCGGAGGTGCGGATAACCGGATTCGCGTCTGGAAGTTAGTCTCGCACGATCAACTCAAAATTAATCCAATACTTCACGCACGTTTTGGACACGAAGGTGTTATTACCCGCTTGCGCTATGCAGCCGATGGTCGCTCCCTGATTTCAGCGGCTCTGGATCAAACCATCAAAGTCTGGGATATGCCGCAGTTGGAGCAACGCATTGTTTACGAAGGCCAACCCGATTCGGTCGAAGCGTTGGCAGTCGATTCAGTCGGTGGGCA
>CAUZBD010000442.1:0-3019 GCA_963577795.1 Planctomycetota bacterium
TTCATCGACGGCACGAAGGCTCTTGGTAATTAAAAGGGGCCGCACAATAGACAGGCCCCAATTCCGCTTGCTATCATCGGCAACATGAGAAGTCGGGCGGGATGGCTCCTTCTCTTGAATTTTTGCCTTACCCTACTTTGGGTACTATGAGCATCAGTGACAGCCAATACGGAATTGAACATAAGCATGGGGGCCTTGGTCAACTTGCATCGACCGCCATTTGCGGTAACGACATCACTTCGTCGTGCCTCTACGTCTCCGCACTCGCCATTCTCGTAGCCGGTCGCTGGGCCCCGCTCGCTCTTTTGCTCGTTGCGGGACTGTTGTACTTGTTCCGCTCTATCTATGCCGAGGTGGTTGGGGCATTGCCTCTGAATGGCGGTGCATACAATGCGCTGCTCAACACGACAAGTAAATTCAGAGCATCGCTGGCCGCCTGCCTTACTATTCTTTCTTATATGACCACCGCCGTGCTATCGGCAAATGAGGCAATCCATTATCTACAACGACTCTGGCCAACTGACTGGAGTGATTCGACAATCATCGGTTTAACCATTGGACTGCTTGCCGCGTTTATGGTGTTAACAATCATTGGCATCAGTGAGTCGGCTGTGGTCGCGATTTATATCTTTATCATTCACCTTGTAAGCCTTTCGCTACTTATCATCGTCGGCGTTATTTATGTGCTTTTCGAGGGGATCTCCACGCTCGAAACAAATCTGGCAACTCCAAGCGATTACAGCCCCTTGCTGGCAATCTTCTTTGGATTTTCTGCTGCACTACTTGGAATATCCGGCTTTGAAAGTTCGGCAAATTATGTAGAGCAGCAGGCCGAAGGTGTGTTCCCAAAAACATTGCGCAATATGTGGATTGCCGTCAGTATTTTGAATCCTATGATGGCAATCCTTGCTTTATCGATCATTCCTCTCGACGCACTCAATGGGGCCAATAAAAATGCACTCTTGGCAAACATTGGATATGTTGCTGGTCATGGGAACTGGCTTGCCTGGATTATTTCTTTCGATGCGGTCCTGGTACTCAGTGGTGCCGTGTTGACAAGCTATGTGGGAGTCAATGGACTCGTCCATCGAATGGCCCTCGATCGGTGCCTACCACAGTTCCTCCTAAAAGAAACCAAGAGGGGCACAACCTCTCGGATTATTATTGCTTTCTTCTTGCTTTCCGTTTCAATACTGCTGATTACCCGAGGAAAACTTGAGGCGCTCGCAGGGGTTTATACCATTTCTTTTCTCACCGTCATGGCACTCTTCTGCCTCGGTAATATTTTGCTGAAGGTTCGTCGCAAGAAACTGCCGAGGCCGACAACCGCACCTTGGCTTTATGTCCTGCTTGCCCTCTTTGGTGTGATTGCCGGGTTGGTAGGAAATACCTTCATGGAACATTCGGCAGAATTTTATCACCTAGGAGAGAACAATACTTTTGCAGCGAATGCGCAAATTACGATCACCGGCCCCAAAGGACATGATTCTTTCTATATCGATAAGGGGGGTAAGTTTTCTGATTTTTCTGCACAATTTAATCAATCAACTTCTCAAACAGGAGTCGTCGCTGAGGCCACGAACAGCGTATTGAATTTTTCGACACTCGAAAAAGGCCCCGAGGCTTCGCTAAAAATCCAAATTGAGTCTGGAAGATTTAAAATCAATAACCTGCATCGAGAGAAATTTGCCGTTGCTGGGTCCAATGGGTTTTCGAATGTAGTTACTTTCTTATGGTATTTTCTGCCCGCAGTGTTGATTGTTACCTTAATGCTAGAACGGATTGCACTGCTCAAACTATGTCTTTTCATTCTCAGAAATATGATCAGCGGGTTCCTACAGCCGCTTTATAAAATAACACAGTGGATCCGAGAAATGATCGAAAACATCAATTCTCAACAGATTGTGTTTTTTACACGTGGCGATAACATCGCAACTCTAAATACTGCGATGCTGTATGTGAAAAATAACGAACACACAAATCGGATGAAAATTGTAACCGTCGTTGAGAAAGAGACGGATGTGCCGAGCGACCTCAAAGAAAATCTTAAGTTCTTAAACGCAACCTATCCGAGTATTGAGATCGACTTCGTTGTACTGAAGGGTGACTTTGGACCACATTTAATTGAAAAACTTTCTCAGGAATGGAATATTCCAAAGAATTTTATGTTTATCGGTTCTCCAGGAGATCAGATGATGTACGGCTTAGCCGAACTTGGTGGTGTACGACTTATTATCTAAATAAATGCTTGCAAAACCCGAATTTGAAGGTTCGGGTTGCCGTAATGCATATGGATTATTGTAGCGTTTTGGGCGTGTCTATTGCACGTGCTTCATGTGATTTAGATGTAGTACATAGGCCCGGTGGGCTTGTGCGTCTGATCAAGGAGTTCCGCAACGGTTACCGATTCTAAAACCTCTTGTTGCGCATGACTGGCTTCATTCCATATCTCTCTCAAAGCCAGCGTCACTGAACTCTCCTTCTTACTGCTATTCCCACCGATAGATTTTGGCCCTTCAATTGCGGACATCACTTCTGCCAAAGTGATTTGTTGGGGTGGGCGATTCAGTTGATAGCCACCCGATTTACCACGTGTGCTGACAACAAAGCCAGAGGCTTTCATTTGCAATAAAATTTGGACCAAAAAGCGTGTAGAAATGTTGTGCGTTTCTGCCAAATCGCGGACGCGGGCCGGGTTCGATGAACCGTACCTCGCTGCCAACTCAAGAATTGCAATACATGCGTATTCCGTTCTGGCTGAAACTTTCATCTTAAAATCCTCTGAAGTCTTTGCGAAAATGAATATCTATCCATCGGTGGACAAAAAAACTAAATGCCACCACCTTGCTCAAATTCAATCGAGTGTAAACCGCACTCTGTTTTTTCCTGACCACTCCAACGACCAGCTCTTTCATCCTCACCCACGCTCGTCTTTCGAGTACAGGGCCAGCACCCTATGCTGGGGTATCCCTTGTCATGAAGAGGATTGTAAGGAATGTCCTCCTGTAAAATCCGTTTC
>CAUZBD010000443.1:0-3013 GCA_963577795.1 Planctomycetota bacterium
CGTGCCCACTCCCGAAGTGCAAATGATCTCAGCCGCCGCCTTCGTAATTTTGTGTCCCGATTCAACGATAATTTCACCAGCCCGAGCACTCTTGGCAGGAAAAACAATGTCGTCGACCGCAATTTTTGCTTCGATTTTCCCGACACTCCGTCCATCGACAACCTTTGCGATCGTTGTTTTATAGAAACTGCAGATAATATCTCGATTTAAACTGAACTTGGGATCCATCGCCCGCAACAGCGTCATGGCAGAAAATTTTCCACTCTGATCGATACGGACTGTCAAGCTATCCTTCTTGTTCACGTTGAGTTCGATCCAACTGCCCCGTTCCGGAATGATGCGACAGCTATGCAGCATTCGATCACTGGTATCTGCTTCACAGACGAAATCGACACCAGGAGATCGATGAAGTTGACTAACAACAACGCGCTCGGACCCATTAATGATGAACTCACCGCCACCGAGCATGATGGGCATATCACCAAGGTAGACTTCTTCTTCAATCGGTTCCTCTTTCGTCAACCGCAACCAGACCCGAAATGGTCTTCCGTAGGTTAGTCGCAGCTGGCGGCATTCGTCCGGTTTGTAACGAGGTTTACCGAGTTCGTAACGCAGGTACTCGAGCCTCAAAGTCTTGTCGTAACTTTCGATCGGAAAAATTTCCTGAAGTACGGCTTCCAAGCCTTCGCATTTTCTTTGCACATCCTCGATTCCATACTGAAGAAACCGTTCATAGCTCGCAGTTTGAATATCTGTCAAACTGGGCAGGGGATGCGGCGAGCTATCGCCTCCAAAGTAGCGTATATTTTTTGGGTTCAAACGTCGATTTGCCGTAGTTGCCATGTGGGACACACTCCTAGCAGTGATTTATTGCGTCAGCGATGAGAATGCGACGAACCGATTGCGCGCATGAAAACCGTAACAGTCGCGAGACCTCTTGGGGAGAGCGTCGCGGTTTCATAAAAGGCAAAAAGTAGTCGCAATTGCAGTTCATAAAGTTCAACTAAAAGAATCAATGGCGTCGGGTATCTCCAGATAAATCTGGTCCAGATCAATGCAATCCCGATAGGACGGGCAGTGCATGTTACTTAACGGATACCGTTGCACCTGCTTCTTCCAGTTTCGCTTTCGCTGCTTCAGCCTCTTCTTTCGAAACCCCTTCTTTGACCTTATTGGGAACGCCATCCACAAGTTCTTTGGCTTCCTTGAGCCCGAGGACAGTCAGTGCTCGAACCTCCTTGATCACGGCGATCTTTTTGTCGCCAAAGCTTTCCAGGACGACATCAAATTCGGATTGGACTTCTTCAGCGGCACCACCACCGTCGCCTCCATCGGCCGAACCTGCCATGACGACAGCACCACCGGCAGCAGGCTTGATGCCATGCACCTCCTCCAAATAATCGCTCAGTTCTTTTGCTTCTTTGAGAGTCATGGCGACAATTTTGTCGCCGAACTCCTTCGTTACATCACTGAATTCTACTGTTGCAGTTGTTTCTTCAGACATCTCGCATCTCTCCCTTTCTGTTTAGCAGGCAACCCCATGGTTGCGCCGAATATGAGTTTGGATGAAATTTCTTTTAGGTTAATTTATTATTCTTCCGTACCACACTGTTTGATTTGGCTCGCTAGGCTTCCAGTCGGACCGAGTAATTGCCCTGATAAATTGGCTCCCGGGCTCAGAACTTGTCCAACCAAAATGCTCAATTGCTCCGCTCGACCGGGCCACTTGCTCACCTCGTGTACCTGTTTTTCCGTAAGCAGGGCCTGGTCCATCACCCCGCCCTTCGCCACAAATCCTTCGTAAGATTCCTCTTTGGTGAGTCGCACCACTTCTTTCGCAAGCGAAACGATGTCTTCACTTCCCCATACGACCGCGACCGGCCCAGCGACAGAGTCAAAGGCACACGCCAGTGAGGTGCCCTCCATTGCCCGGCGGGCCAAGCTGTTTTTTACGACCAAGAGGCGAATATTCTTTGACCGCAGTTCGCGTCGCAAGGTCATCGTGTTGTTTGCATCAAGGCCAACCACATTGACCAACAGACAGTCGGTTTCTCCAGCAAGCTGCTTTGCCAGATCCTCGCTGATTAAATTTTTAACGTATTTACTCATAACTCACCTACTTGTCACCGAAGTCCCGTAACAAGTGGACCGAAAAGTATATCGATCCACTCCAGGGTTGCTTGTGGATGGAGTTGCTTGTGAATGGCCTCATTAGGCTGCGATTTGAATTCCCGGAGTCATCGTTCCACTGATTGATATCTTTCTGACATATTCCCCCTTGGTCGTCGCTGGCTGCATGCCAGTAATACAATCGATAAATGCCTGTACATTTTCCTCAAGTTTCTGCCCCTCAAAAGAAAGCTTTCCCACAACCGCCTGTACATTTCCGCCTGCATCGTTTCGAAACTCAACTTTTCCCGCTTTGTACTCCAGCACAATTTTGCCCACGTCCGGAGTGACTGTGCCTGCTCGCGGACTCGGCATGAGCCCCCGCGGCCCTAGAAGACGACCGAGAGGACCGACAAGCCCCATCATGTCCGGCGCGGCAATGCAGGCGTCAAAATCAAGCCAACCATCTTTAATTTTCTTTGCCAAGTCATCTGCTCCTACTTCGTCGGCCCCCGCATCGCGTGCGGCATCCGCGGCAGCGCCCTTTGCAAAAACAACGACCCGCTTGGTACGACCAATTCCATGTGGCAGAATGATCGATCCCCGCACGATTTGATCGGCCTGCTTGGAATCAATTCCCAATCGCATGGCAATCTCTACCGACTGATCAAATTTGAGTGCACCAAAACTTTTAAGCAGTTCGACAGCCTGCTTTACAGAGACTGGATCTTTGTCAGCCACCTTTTCCGTGAGGCTTGTCATTCGTTTGGATAGGGCTGCCATAAATTTTCTCCAGGTCGAATCGTTAGCTATTCGGTCTTGAAATTGTGAAAAAAGTTTATTTGTATAATCGCGTGTCGCTAAGGATTGTTTCGTCAATCAATAACTTCTAAACCCATGCTGC
>CAUZBD010000444.1:0-3007 GCA_963577795.1 Planctomycetota bacterium
CGTTCCGGGTGGGGGGCTGATCCCCTGGTCCCAGATTGCCGACGGGCTCAGAAAAATAGACTTTGCCGGACCGGTGTTGCTCGAGGGGTACAATTCATCAATCGATGATTTTGCCTTCCGTCGCGGGATGTTCCACAACGTCTGCCCCGATGCCGACGCCTTCGTCCGCACGGGCTTTGCTTTTCTTCGCGCGCAGTTTGGCAACTGATCCCCAGTCAGTGTGTGTCGGATGTTTCCTGCTTTTGCCGCCAAGCGCGGAATTTGTAAAAGAGCGCTCCGGCCAATCGTTTGATCGTTTTTTTTGTATTCCAGTTGATCCATTCCTCGGCGCAGACTTTCCAGTCTTCTGCGGCAAACGCTGCGGCCTTGTGAGGAGAATCTTCGCATTCGATTCCAAAGCGACCGAGCAGCGTGCAGTCTCCGATTTGCCACGACTGCCGCACCGGTTCGGAGGTGAAGAGCCAGCGAATCCCCGCCTTTGCTGCAGCCCGAGCTACATTTTTTCCGTACGCCCCTCCAGGAATGGAGGCGACATCAACCGGATGATCCAGGATATCGGCAAGGCGTGCGATGCTTCGGGCCCATTCATCTTGGAGCTGCGCTTCGGAACAGGCTGCCATCGGATTGGGGTGCGAACAGGTGTGCGAACCAATCCTGTGCCCGGCCGCATCCAGATCGCGCAGCTGGGTTTCACTCACAAAACCCGGCTTGCCGATCTGGTCGGTTGTAATAAAAAAATGCCCCTTCCAGTCGAGTCGCCCGAGTTCTTCGGCGATGATCGTCGCACTGCTTACACCCCCGTCGTCGAATCCGATGGTAAAAGGGGTCGGTTGCTGTGGAACATGGGGAAGACGATCGATAGTGATTGGCGGACCGTTGAGGACCGCATGGATCCTCTGCAGGTGTTTTGCAAATACCGACCGCTGGAGTTTGTAGCGGTGTGCGGCGGGGTCTGCAAAGCCACTCTCGGTATGCCGATTCCCCTCGATAACATCGTGGTACAAAAGCGTGACCTGCCTCATGAAGATTGCTCCCGCATTCGGCGACGGACATTTTTTTTCCAACGAAGGTAACGGGTGAGCCAAGGTTGGCCCCAGGTGGCGGAGTGTCGCGCGGAGGTATCAATTGGTTTTGCCTCGCCACGATCGATCTGGGAAATTTTTTCAGCGAGTGCAGGAAGGTTATCAAACGTCACGCGGTTGTGGATCATGTTTTGCGATTCATTCACCTCGTCGTAGTCGTAAGTGTAGTAGCCATACACTCCTCCCGTGTCGACACCCGCATCCACTTTCAGTAGCGTCATGCCCACCCGCTCAAGATCATCCTCGGCCAGGGCCCAAAAGCAACCGTAAGCGTTGCGGTATTCGGGACAAATCCCCGGATGCATGACGAGTGTTGCTGCCCGCGGTAGGGTGAAGATCCGCTCGGCCAAAAGCGTTTTACAGCGAGCGATCATGATATCGCAGTTACTTTCCCGAATAAACGTCTCGGCCTCGGGCGTATTTGGACTATGGGTTACCAGTCGGGGCACATCGGGCAGTTCGGGATACTCCGCTTCGAGTTGAGTGAGTCTCTCTTCTTCCCACTGTGCGTCCTTACGGCCCCAGACAAAGCGGTCGTAAAAGCGAAAAGCAATCACATCCAAAAAGCGGAAGATTCCGACCCGTTCGATTTCGCGGCGGATCCGACGTCGCTTACGCGAAGCATGCTCCCGGAGCACAATCACCCCGGCTAGTTCGGAAAACGAAGCGAGCCAACGGGCGAGTCCATCGCGATCAAGCGGATGTTGGTCGTGGCAAATAAGGACCGTGCGCATCGCCAACCACTTTCAGGACAAAAGGAGACTAAAGTTGTGGGGAGCCACATCGTAGCATTTGCCCCCCAGGCGGTCCACGTCGCGATCGGGCAGATGGGTTATGATGTGGTGTGCGCTGGTTTGTATTGCATTAGCTATGAATGGAGTAGGCAGCATGTTGCGCTGGACGATTCTGGTCAGCACAGAAGCGATGGCCATGTTGTGGCTGATGGTCTCAGTTGTCGATGCGCGGGATCATCCGCGGCCACCGAATGTGATCCTCGTCTTGGCGGACGATTTAGGCTGGCAGGAATTGGGCTGCTATGGAAATCAATTCAATCAGACACCGCACCTCGACGCCCTTGCCCGGCGAGGCGATCGCTTTACCGATGCCTATGCGGCCGCTCCCGTCTGTTCGCCGCAGCGGGCGGCGTTGCTGACTGGTCTTGCCCCTGCTCGATTGGGGATTACCGGTGTGCTGGGGCCGGAGTCTCAAAAATATTTGGATCCCGCGCGGATAACGCTCGCGGAAATCTTTCACAGTCATGATTATGTCACGGGGATTATCGGCAAGTGGCATCTGAGCGGGTATGCCAGCCATGGCGTCCCTGAGGTGGGTCCGCAGCAACAGGGTTTTGCCGAGGTGCTGCTTGGTGCCGAGTCCTGTGTGGGTGGTGGGGATTATTTCCATCCCTATAAGTTCGCACCCAGTATTGAGGCCCGTTTGCCGGACGAACACTTGATTGATCGCTGCAATCTTGAAGCGGTCGACTTTGTGAATCGGCATGCGGAAAAACCCTTCTTCTTGTATCTCAGCCATTATGCAGTCCATCGGGCGATCCGTGGCCGGGCGGATTGGCTCGCGCATTTTACGGAAAAGCCGGATGCGGGAAAAAACAGTATTGCCTCGCATAATAATCCCCACCTTGCGGCACAACTTGCACAGATCGACGAAGGAGTTGGCCAGTTAACGGCAGCGCTCAAATCGCACGATTTGCTCGAGAACACGCTATTCATTTTTACTTCGGACAACGGAGGCGAATCGACCGTCACGACCAACGGACCCTTGCGGGATGGAAAATCGACTCTTTATGAAGGCGGTTTGCGAGTACCGCTGATCATGAGTGGCCCGGGTTGCATGCCGCGGCGCACCTGTGCGGTGCCTGTCGCAGGCGAAGATCTCTTTCCGACGATTTTATCCCTTTGCGACGT
>CAUZBD010000445.1:0-3004 GCA_963577795.1 Planctomycetota bacterium
CGGAAGAAGCATTCCCACTTCTTTATCTTCCTACAACTGTTACCTTTAGGTTTACTGACATTTTGCGAGGGTTAATAATGCAGCCAATCCTTTCCTTTGAAGGGAAATTCATAGGCTTTCATGCTGCCACTGTATATCAAGAACGAAATACTCACGACCTGATTGCTGATTTTGAATCAGAAATCCCGTGCTACCTTCTCGCGAAACGAGTTCCCGAGATTGTGAAGGCGTCTATTTCAAAAGATAATTCAATAATCGAAAACCTACGAAATTCTTACAAGTCTCTCTACTCTCACAACATAGTAGAAGAATCAGAATTAGATTGCCTTGACGCTTGGTTGAGCGATTTGGGCAATTTACAAACTTATTAGTATTGTAAAACAATAAAGGACGCACCACAGCGGAGCTGTGATTGCGTCGATAGTTGAACAAGCTGCGGTGGATTGGCACCGGTTATGCTATTATGCGTTTTGCATTGAGGCGCTGTTATCCGTCGTTCGTTGCGGAAGTGCCGGTTTTCATTTTCCTCACAGATCGACGCTGCCGGGTAGAGTGATTTTCTTGGTAAGACGTGCGGGCCAGTAGGGTTTCGGTCCGTTGTATCCGGGTTTCAACGACGATTCTGGAAATGGGGTACGAGGGGAGCGTTGCGTTGGCTTGTCTTCGATCCTGAGCGAGGTCGAAGGGCAGCGAACGGCTCTGTTGTGGTGCTTGCATTTTCATGCTGCTGTTTGGGTTCTCCATATTCGGGCGATGGATCGTTCCCATGGCGGTGCACGGCTTTGGTGGCCGATGAAGAGCATCGGCTGTCGGCAACGTGGACAAAGCATGGGTTTAGCTTCGATGGGTTCGGGTGGATTGTTGTCAACTGCGCGCCGGTCGACTCCGAGATGTTCGCGGATCGCTTTGAGCTTTTGGCGGGCTCGGCAGTGGAGGAATCCGTAATAACGGAGCCTGTGAAAGCCGCTGGGCAGGGCGTGCTGGAGGTAGCGCCGGACGAACTCCACCCCATCGATCTGGAGAGGATGGCGTTTGCCGCTCCTCCGGTCTTTGATCGATATACGCACGTAGCGCTCGTCAGAGCTCAGTATCCGGGAATCGGATATAGGGCCCTTGAAGAGGTAGGCTCCAAGGTATTTGATGGAGTTCTCTCCGCTGCCAAAGTTCTCCACGTCGCAGTTCCAGCCAATGCTCCACAATCAGCGGCTCCGCACCTGGGGCATAGCCGGTGGTTGCAGCTATGCCAGGCGAAGTGATCGCTTTGGCAATGTTCACAGTGATAGCTCCGCCCGTCCATCGGCTGTGTACGACACAGGAGGATGGATTGCAGGGCGAGGCGCTCCTCAGTGCTCAAGCCATCGCCGTATCGTGCCAGGAAACGCTGGTGGAAGCGTATCAGGATATCGGCGACACTTTCATGCGCTGGAGGCCCCGCCGCATGGCTGCGGCAGGCGTTGCTCAACGGATCGAGGCGAGCGCTACTTCAGGGTCAATCGGGCGATATACTCGATATGTTCGAGACTCTGCTCCTCTCCGAAGGGGATCAGGTGGGTGTATAGGATCGTGGTCTTGATATCCTCGTGGCCGAGATAGAGCTGCAGCTGACGGATGTTCACACCCAGCGTCAGCAAATGAGTGGCGTAGCTGTGACGCAAAGTATGGATACTGGCCTTCTTCTTGATCCCCGATTTTTTGCGGGCCTGGCGAAAGGCGTTTTGCAAAGAGCCCATGCACATGGGCTCATCGGTTTCGCCCATACGTTTTGCCACATCCCTATTGCGCCCCCGCCCGGCGGTGGGAAACAGCCAGCGGGGATTGCGATGCTTTTTCCAATACTGGCGAAGCCGCTGATACATCGTTTGAGACAAGGGAACATAGCGCTCCTTGCCGCCCTTGCCCTGGCATACCTTCAGGCGGTTCTGTTTGCCCTCGATATCCATGAGTTCGAGATGACGCGCCTCGCTCAGGCGCAGCCCGCAGCAATAGATCAATTGCAGAGGTACCCGGTAACGGCCAAAACGCACTTCCCGTAAAATGGCGGGCACTTCTTCCATTGTCAGCACAGTCGGCAGACGGGGCCGGTCCCGTACCTCGACTATCCCCCACAACCTCCAGTTCTTGCCCAGCATGTCCCGGTAAAACATACGGCACGAGGCGATGGCCTGGCGGATCGTGGAGGCGCCCCAACCCTTTTCATACTTCACATGTACGATATAGCTTCGAATCTGCTTTTGGGTCAGGGGGCTGGGGTTTTGGCCGAAGTGTTCAAACACCAGCCGCATGCCCCGGTAGTAGGAGCACATGGTACTCTCCGACACATCTTTGAGTTGCAGATGCTCTGCAAAGAGCTTCATTACAGCGTATTTATGGTTGTAATAAAGCGGATTTTGGATTTTGGTTTTACGTACTTTTTTTTATGATTCATAAGACCGGTAATCTAGCGATAGGCTGCCGGTTTTTCAAACCCCATGCACCTTCAACCCCTTCTGCCGCGTAGCGGCTTAGTTCAACAAGACGACTTAGGAAATACGGGCAAGCCGCATTCCTAGTTTCGGCGTTATGCAAAAAAGTCCTGGCATCACTTTTTCGCAAATGGGACGAGGAAGGGAAACCGCCGAAGTGGGGCAACCTGACAATTGTCTATTGACTCTATCGGCTGTTCCAGAGGCACTTAATCTCCAGAAATACCTTCTCTTCCGTCCAGGAGACTTTTGTCGGGGTCTCCAAAGACTCTTGCGCCTTGGGAAATGGATTGCAGAAACGAGCTGGCTGGTCTGCGGGTGACGGGATTTGTCAGCTCACCATTGATATTGGAAAACCACTCAACATGTCCGTCCAGAAAAGCCACATGGCCCCCGTCCGCTCCGTAGGGGGAAACTGTTTCATCGCTACTCCATTCGCCTGTCTGGGGATCGAGCCCACGGGTCAGCGCCACTGGCGTTGAAGACGGGGCATTCGAAGAAAGTCCGGCGACCAGGTCGAAACTGACCGGAGCTTTGGAAAA
>CAUZBD010000446.1:0-3002 GCA_963577795.1 Planctomycetota bacterium
GTAAGAGAACACGATCGATTCTTTCTTCCATGCGTGAGACAAACATTCCACGCATTTGCTCGCGGGCAGTTTTTTGCAGTTTTTCTGGAAGGGCTTCCAACTTTTCACGATACTCAGCCATTTTCCCCCATCGGAGAGTTTCACGATTTTCTTTTGCTTCGTCTGAATTGTCTTCACGCTCAGATTCCATCGACGTACGAAGTTCATCCTGTAGCTGTTGCATTTCTTGCCACTCAGGCGTTTCGCTCGAAGCTAAACTCCAGACGACCAGAACACCCACGATACTGATACCAGAGAGGGCAACAATCGAAATATTCCTCATACCATTGTTTTCCAAAAGTTGATAAACCAGAAGCTATTAAAATATCGCGTCAGAAGGCTTAGAGGCCTTCCACGTGGCCATCTGCATACAGGTAATTATAGGATCCTTCATCCAGTTCTGGCCCGTGGAAATTATCGAAATCGTGGACCATCCAATATTCTGATTTCCCGCGGGTCTGCTTGCCGCTGCGTCGTCCTAAGAGGGCCTCCTTGCGGGTTTTTTTTGCAAAACGGGAGGCGTTGTACTCGTAACTCAGTCCTTCGCGATCGAAGTATTCCTGGTCCCCAGGACAGCGAAACACAGCAACGTTCTCCTCGAGGAAGGGCAACAGGATTTCCGCAAGTGATTCGCGATCCGGAGTCAGTGACGGCAACACGGCCGCATCTGGATAGCGACCTTTTGTTCCCTGAGAATCTAAGTAGGTCTGCATTGCCAAGCCGATTTGTCGCAAGTTTGATCGGCACTGCATTGATTCGGCACTGGCTCGGACATAGTTCACAGCAGGCAATAACATTGCCACAAGGATTCCGATGACGACAATCACCACCAGTAGCTCCACGAGTGTGAAGCCTACCCGACGGGAGACGGGAGATGAGTGCGGGAGCCACAAAGATTTCTGGGGGGTCAACGGCATCGGCCCGCCTTTCGGAAATCCCATGGATTCGTCAGGGCAGTAGGTGCCCCGGACGCTAGCAAGGCAAACTGTAAAATGGGTGACATATAGAATAGCTGGAAATTACATCGACTTATCTGATCATCCCGATAATTATAGAGATTTTCGATTATAACGACGATGACACGCAGAGTATGGAATGCAATTGCAATCCGTATACAGGTATTGAATTGACGCAAACTGAGCCCCGACAAGGGTTCTGCTGTATCTTACCCCTTTTTTATTGCATAGCAGACAGCCGGTAGATGAGGAGTCTGTCTGCGAAATGGAGGATGCGTGTCTAAGAAGCGGGCGATTGCTGGCAAGATCCTACAAGTAATGCTAGCAATCTTTGGGCTCGTTTTTTGGAACGTTCTTTGTCATGCGCAGTCCACAGTAACAGGACCGGCGTATCCCACGCGACTGCCACACGTTTCCCCTGCACCGGGCGCAATAGAACCGCTCCCTCCTCCCCTGGCTCAAGATGGGCAGTTCCTTCTTGATGATTTGCCAGTCAAAAATTGGTATCCCGGGATTGAAGTACTTCCGCCTGCCCGCAACGTATTGGGGGGCCCAAGGCCGCTTACCGTATCGTTTCCGCTCCCACCTGTGCAACTTGCACACACCCCTCTGAACTTCAACGTCCCCTTGCTCCTGCAGCAGACTGAATATGCATGGGATACACACCTTCCCCCAGAAGATGCTTTCCTGGGACTGGGATTCGACATGCTTGTTCGCGGGGCTTATATCAATGATCAGCGGATCGAGTGGAGTGGCAACGAGGCTACCTTTCTATCGGAAGCCATTTTAGGAGCAACGTTACGACAAATTCGCGGGGAATGGGCCACGACTATTCGAGGTGAATTTTACTTAAATCAACCCTTCGATCGTAATCGTTTAGTGACTCCCGCGAGGGAATCGTATGGCGACAACTTTGAAATCGACATTTATGAAATTTCACAACTTTTTCTCTCAGCGCAACGAGGGAATTTTATGATGTCGATTGGGAAAATTGTTACGCCATTCGGGCGAGCTTACTTTCCAATATATGAAAATAGCCGAGAGGATGCACCGTTTATCCGTACTGAATCGATCCTTTGGCGTGAGACCGGTATCCTCCTGCAATATGCGGGCGGACTTTCAGTGATTTCAGCTGGTTTGGTGAACGGGGGTATTGATAAAGATACGAATTCTTCAAAAGCACTGATCGGCCGCATCGGTTTTGGACGCGATAATTTTGACGTGGGTGCTTCGGTCAAATGGCAGGATGGTATTGGTTCTGAACACCAAAAACTTCGAAGAAATCACCTTGGAGCAGATGCGATGTACCGTTGGGGTCGTTGTCAGTTTTCTGGAGAGGTGATCTACGACGAATACGGTTTTCGTAAATCAGGGAAAACATTGACGGGAGCACCATTTACGGCAGATGACATTCGATTTGGTCGCAGTCTTTACTACCGGGAACTTCTTGCGGCAGATGGGAAAAAAACGACAGGAGTCGGGTACTACGTGAATCTGAATATCGACATGGACCGATGGATGCTGATGCTCAACTACGGAGAGTATTACCCGAGACAGATCGGCGACAGATTGCACGATCAGATCAATCGCCGAGGGATCGTCAAACTCGTCTACCGCCTCGCCGGTCAATTTGAGTCGTATACGATGGTGTTGCAAGAACCCGCCTTGGAACGTGCAATCGCAGGAGAACCACGACGCGGAACAGCGATTCTAAGCGGACTCCAGTTTATGCTCTAAAAAAGCTGCCCCGACATTTTTGGTAGGGAAACCTTTGAAAACTCGGTAGAAACGGTTCGAGGATGAATGGTACGGACGCCATATATTTTATCGCACTAGGTGGTGCGTTGGGAGCAATCGTACGCTACACGACGCAAGAATTGTTTGCCCAACAGTCACGGTTGCCCGGATGGGTGGCGATTGGTCTGGTGAATCTTAGCGGTTGTTTACTGCTCGGTTTGCTCCAGGGAACGACGACTGGGGATGTCGTGGATGCAACGGTATCTCCCG
>CAUZBD010000447.1:0-2998 GCA_963577795.1 Planctomycetota bacterium
CGCTCTGTCGTGCCAATGCATTTGCAAAAGCGACGCCTACCGGGCCATCTTTTCTCCCAATCAGCAGATCAATGTGGGCAATTTCATTCCCCTCACCGACCAGAGATTCGCCTACAAACATCGACATAGTGTGGTCTCCTCAAAAAATTGAAATAGGACTGTTGGAGGTTATTAAATCGAACTGCCGATTCCCTGTAAATGCAGGCCAACGGAGGTCGTCCCGGTCGGGGGTGCCAACCCGATTCGCGATCAAAGGAAAAGCACCCGAGGCAGGATCAGAAACAATACCAGACCGCATTTGATTTGCAAGATGCTGTCGCGTAGAGTTTGCTCTAAGGTCTTAAATGAAGGCGCCAACCACATTACCGAATAAGAGAATCCGCGTGCCAGAACGATTGCTGATCGTAGGTGCCAGTGCCCGGGCGGCAGCCGAATCTGCAGTGCGTGCTGGTTTTTTGCCGTTGGCGGTGGATCAATTCGGCGATGAAGACCTTCGCCGAATAGCCGATCTGCGGACGTGCGACCATTTTCCCGAGCAGATTCCGGCACGCGCAGCCGAATTGCCTCCTGCGGGCGTTGTGCTGACCGGGGCAATGGAAAATCACCCGACCATTATAAAAAGGCTTACGAACGTCCGGCGGTTGTATGGGTGTCCTCTAGAAGTCCTCGCCGCTGTCCGTAACCCGCTTGCGGTGCAATCGGCTCTCGACAGAGCCGATTTGCCGACGGTGGCCACCTCTCGCCGTATGCCGACGATAACACCGGGAGTCCGCTGGCTCAAAAAACCTTTACGCGGAAGTAGTGGCGCGGGGATCTGCTTGCAGACAGACAGTAATTCTGCATCGGGTGAGGATTCTTTTTATTACCAGAAGTTACTCCACGGGCCTTCACAAAGTGGATTTTTCTTGGCATCGCCACGGACAACGACGTTGGTGGGGGTCACCGAACAGTGGATTGGAACTCCATGGCTACACGCCCGCCCCTTCGGCTATGCAGGCTCTCTCGGTCCTCTACGACTCGATGCTGAGGCCCGCAATCTTTGGGAAAGAATTGGGACCGCGCTCTCTCAGAGCTGCGGACTCATCGGATTTTTTGGTGTCGATGCCGTTATACAAAACGGCGTTATTTGTGTCGTGGAAGTCAATCCGCGGTTTACCGCTTCGGCGGAGATTTTAGACATTGCAGGCGATGGGCAAATAATGCGGCACCACGTCGGGGCATGTCAGGGAGAAAACGTAGAAATCCTTGCATGTCCACCATCCAATGAATTGTATGCCAAAGCGATTTATTTTGCGTCCCAGGACATCCTCATTCCGCTCGATTTTGAAAATTTACCTTGGAGTACATCAGGCGATAACGTAACAATCCGTCTCGCGGACATCCCTGTCGCCGGAAAGCAGATCAAAAAAGGACAACCTGTAGCCACCCTTCTGGCCACCGGAATGAACGCAGACCGAATTCGCGCAAGCCTACAGCGTGCCGTGAATCGTTTACAGTCTCACCTTACCTGCGGTACGCATCAAGAAGTGGCTTCGCAGGCCGTTTCAGCATCTTCACGATCTGTGATCGGAGACCAGCGACGCCCCGCTAATTGTGGCTGAAAGTCAGGCCGCCCACCGAGTTCAGCGATGCGGTGTAAAAACAAAAGAGTTAACTCCCCCAATACTGCGCGATCGCGATCCCTTCTGTAGTAGGGCTGTAAGTCGATCGGTTCACCAATCACTAACTTCACTTGACCTGGCATAAAAAGGCAGCCCCAAAAGGTCCCATCGTAAGGAACTCCCTTTAAATAACACGGCACCACAGGAACCCTTGCCTTCAGCGCAACCAAGGCAGCCCCGGGCCTTCCCGGCAATAAAAATCCACCGGTCCGATTGATCCTTCCCTCCGGAAGCATGCCAATCCAATCACCTTCTCGAGCCATTCGAATGGCCGCCTTCGTTGATGCCGTATCAATCCCGGCGCGATTTGTAGGAATACTCTCACTGATACGCAGAAAAGTCCCCACCAGCGGAAACTTGAAGTATTCGCGAGCCACAAACCAGTGCACAATCCGCTGGGCGACCAATTGAATAAAAAAAGGATCGACCGAAGCACGATGATTACACACGATGACCCCACCTCGGTCGCTCTTCTCAGGCAGTCGTCCTTCGATCTCGACCCTCCAGAGAATACGGGTAAGGCATAAATTCATCCACGCAATGATGGTTTGCGGCACGCTGTAGGGACTTCGGTAGAAGTAATGGACGAGAAAGAGCACGAGGCTTAATGCAAACACAATCAGGATAATAAGCGGAAAAATAGCGAGCAGTCCTTCCATAAATCTCGAATTGCAAGCAATTCGGTGAGAAACGTGGCTAACACCGGAGTTTGATTAACATCGCATGAACAAAGCGAGAGAACAAGACCGCCGAAGACGCTCGTTGCGAATTCTTAACCTGCCAATCGAGTAATTCGATTGAAGGGAAGAATGATTTCGGCAGGTTCCTGACGGTATTGATACTCCATCAGATAGGCATCTTCGGGAGTATCTTCATAGAAACTCCGAAGAACGTTCGTTGCGCGAAAACCCTGGCCTCGAAAGAATAACTGTGCCTCCAAATTTGTTTCTCTCACTTCAAGTGTTATCTGCGTGCGACGCTGATAGGAGAGTTTGCTGATCAATTTAGAAACCATCTGTTGACCGACATGGTCTCGACGAAAATCGGGGTGCACCGAAAAATTAAGAATATGAAGCCGCACCTTGTGCAATTCATAGATCATAAAACCGACGATATGTTCATCGTATTCAGCAACCATGCCAATACAGTTTCTTTGTCGCAAGCAGCGAATAAAGTCTTCTTCAAACCACGGAAATTCAAAACTACTGTTTTCGATTTCCAGTACATCGGCCATATCCCGACGAATCATCCAGCGAATATGCACAGCGAGTCCTTGCTTGGAATGAAAAGACATAATACAGGCCTCCCTCCATGTCGGCCTTGAGAAAAAACACGCA
>CAUZBD010000448.1:0-2997 GCA_963577795.1 Planctomycetota bacterium
CCGCACCGCTCAGAGCCTACGAGGGACTGACGATTGTAGTGAGCTTTCCCAAGGGCTTCGTCCGCGAGCCGACAGAAGCTGAAAAAAGCGAACTTTATTTTTTTGCCAATCTGCCTCTTTGGATAGCAGCGGTTGGATTTCTATCGCTATTGGCCTATTACCTGGTAGCTTGGTTTTTGGTCGGACGCGACCCGCCCGGCCGTGCCATCATGCCGTTGTATGATCCCCCGGAAAATCTCTCGCCCGCCTGTACCCGCTATCTCTGGAAGATGGGCTACGATCGCACCTGCTTCACAGCCGCCATTCTTAATCTGGCCTGCAAGGGCTATCTCACAATCCAAGAACAGGATGGTGAATATACGCTTCGCCGCACCAACAGTACACCAAAAGAAAAAGCGTCCACTGGTGAAATTACCATCTACAACAAATTACTTGCCGATGGGTGGATCGTACTGAAACAGACAAACTATAAAAAAGTAAAAAGTGCGATCGAGGCGCTCTCTACAAAACTCTCCGCCGAATTTGATGGCAAGCTGTTTTACAAACACCGCCTGTGGCTCATTCCTGGATGGGTGCTCACGGCACTGGTGCTTGCGGGCATCTGGTTCAGTGGGGACGAGGAACAAGCCTTTGCCGGGCCCTTCCTTTCGGTCTGGCTCACCATCTGGACTTTTGTCTGCTACGGGCTGGCAAAAAAAACAATGCGGGCCTGGCGATCGGCCATCGCACTCCGTCGAAGTACCGTCAAAGCAATTGGTTCGTACTTCGGTGCACTCGTTACCACACTTTTCTGCATTCCCTTCTTTTTGGGAGAACTTGTGGGCCTCGGGTTTTTGATCTTTTCCACATCCGTCTGGATGGCCGTTCCACTGATCGGACTCTTTGGTATCAACTGGATCTTCTGGCGACTGATCAAACAACCCACCGCCAAAGGTCGTGGAGTGATGGATGCGATTGAGGGGTTTCGCATGTACTTGGGGCCTGTCGAAGGGGAGATGCTTGAAAAAATGAATCCGCCTGAAAAAACTCCACAACTTTTTGAGAAGTTGCTCCCCTATGCCCTGGCTCTCGGTGTGGAAAACACCTGGGCCGAACGGTTTGTCGATGTACTTCGAGCGGCGTCGACCGATCCTGCGAGCAGCACGTATCAACCGACGTGGTACGTTGGCAGTGCGTGGAACGCAGCTGGCATCGGCTCTTTTGCGAGTAACTTCAGCAGTTCGCTCGGCAGTGCGATCGCTTCCTCGAGCACGGCCCCGGGCAGCTCGAGCGGCAGCGGCGGTGGCGGCTTTTCTGGTGGCGGGGGTGGAGGAGGCGGAGGCGGTGGCTGGTAAGGCTCACCGGTCGACGAATGCAGAGTCATCTTGAGCTACCTGTCGGCATTTAGTAAAAAGTCGAAGCGAAAAACACCAGAAACGTAAACAGGATGTGGTTCTGATGGAAACGATGAACAAGGAAATCCAAGCGGCAATGACGCCTGAAGAGGCACTGACACGATTGCACGAGGGAAATCAGCGTTTTGTCAACAAGGCGATGCTCGAGCGAAACCTTTTACATCAGGTCGAGGAGACCAAAGGGGGACAGGCACCCTTTGCCGTGGTACTCGGCTGTATCGACTCGCGCGTGGCACCCGAACTGATTTTCGATCAGGGAGTCGGCGATATTTTTGGTTGTCGTGTTGCCGGTAACATCGTCAACGAAGATATCCTGGGAAGTATTGAATTTTCTTGTAAGGTTGCGGGCTCTAAACTAGTCGTCGTGCTCGGGCATGCACGCTGTGGTGCCGTGATGGGTGCCTGCGACAACGTCGAGTTGGGCAATTTGACGCCCATGCTTGCCAAGATTCACTCTGCCATCAAAGCAACGCCGGAGCCGAGTGATCCCTCGCTCCGTAACTCGAAGAATGCAGGGTTTGTTGATGCGGTCAGTCGCAACAACGTACTGCAATCGGTCGCCATAATTCGCAACAAGAGTAGTATTCTCTCAGAACTTGAAGCCCAAAGTGATATCTTAATCAAAGCGGCCTACTACGAAGTGGCAACCGGGTTGGTTGAATTTCTCGATTCATCTCGTTGACCGATACCGAACCGATCAGGATGCGTCAGAGAGAATTTCGAACCGCACCGCCACCGAACTCGGTGGCAATGACAAGCAGTGTCTCCCAAAGGTAGATTGCGTAGCTCGGATCGAGCCAGAGACGATAATGGGTTTTCTCGCCGATTCGTTGCGGAAGCACTCCGCAACTCACTCCTGCGATGCGCGTATAAACCCACTTATCCTCCGGACTCGTGGCAAAGCGATGGCTGCACGTTTGTGAAAATAGATCCAGGCTACGGTTACCCATCACAAGAAATGAAGCATCTTCGCGGACGACCGCAGTGCAGCCGCCGCCAGTGGGCAACGCATCGCGGAGCGTCGAGAGGGACTGGCCGCGTGCAGCAGCTTCCAAAAAGAATTCCTCCTTACCGATTCTTGCTATCAGTCCACCTTCGCTGAGTGGACGCGTTGCGTAAACTGTTTCCGGCACATCGACTCCCATTGTAGAAATCCAGTCGGCGGCACCCGACCCGCGCAAGCCCCATTTTTCCAACAGACTCGTATCGGCAAGACCGAGACAGGTTGCCCACTTGTTCTGGACCTCGAGTGATGGAAACGTTGTCTCTCCGATGATCGCCTGCAATGGGCTCTGCCGAATCGAGAAATTTGGATTGTCACTCATCTTAAAGATCCACTTTCTGCCGCGAACCTTCTGGATCGTAAAAGGGGAGTGGAACGACGCGGGCCGAAATCAGCTTTCTGCCAGAGCCACAAATTTTCACTTCATTCCCGATAGCGGCACAGTCAGGGTGCAAAAAAGCCAATGCAATCGGCTCACCGATTGTTGTACGGGGGGCCACACTCGTAATCCGACCGATCATCTCACTTCCCTCGAGAAGCAAATGACATTCTTCAACTCCGTAATCTTGCGACAGGACTAGGCCGACCTGCGTCCGCTCT
>CAUZBD010000449.1:0-2988 GCA_963577795.1 Planctomycetota bacterium
ATCACGCCATTGAGCGGAAAGCTGATCGGTTCACCCCGCTTATACGAACTATCAAATTCTTTTCCATCATCGAGCCAACCCTGGTAATTGACTGTGACCGTATCGCTGGCCTTCGGTTTCGCACCGGTCCCTTTGCGAAGAATTTTGTACTTGAGTCCCGAAGGGGTTGCGGAAAATTCTTTGGGAGCATCCGCATCCGCTGGTCCCGGTTCAGCGGCATGCAAGTCCACCCATGCGGACCCTCCCATCAACAACATGCTGCATACAAGTACCCGCACGACCGCCACTCGAGGATCAAGAGCAAGAATCCGCATCACCACCTCCCTTTTATTCTGAACGCGAGGATTGTATTGGTCGACTTTACCCATGCGTACGGGCACAGGGCGGCAGCCTAACACAGCCCATCGCTCAAGGCCAGGAGAGTACGTGAAGTGATACGAGCAACTCGAAAAGACGTTGCGTCGTGATCGCTATGGAGACGGCTTGCTAATGAAAACCCCACTCGGTCCCTGCAATTTCACGGGCTTGAAATTGGCCTGTTCAACCGCCTCCCAGAGTGCCCGAGGAGAGAGTTGTGTTCCCGCTTGGGGAGTCACCACCGCATAGTTTTTCGCGACATTGGCCTGAACCTTCACCACACCACTTACGGTGTAGAGTTTGCGAGCAATCTTTTTGGCGCAATTACTGCAGTGCATGTCGTCGACAAAAATCCACGTGTAGGGTGTCTCAGCAGCCTCAACTGCAAACGCAGAGAAACTCAGCACAGCACAGAGCAAAACGGCGGCAACGCGAACAGGAAAAAACATGGAACAGACCTTTCTACGGATTCTGTCGGGTCGAGTTTCTGTGAATGGCATTTTCATCGACGAACGTAAAGCCCGTTGGCTGCAACAACCAGGCAGCCGAGATCGTTCACCTCGACCCGTCCCCGGATAACGACCATCTGACTATCGGAAAGCGAAAAAAGTTGACGGGCATCGATCGGCACCACGCGACCATCTGCCGCACGGAATTCAACCGCTGCCAGCCCTTCTTTGAGTTTGTTTGTTTTTTGTTGTTGACAGAATTTACAACCTGGATCATCGCACACATGCTCACTTCCGCTCGCCGAAAATTCAGAAAGCGTAATTGGGTCGGCGAGAATAAATGCTGCCTTTCCGGGCGACCAGGGATTGGCCACTCCACCAATCTGACCCACTAACACTACCTCCCGCGGTACGGTATAGGCCTCCTGCACATCCAAAACTCCTTCCACTCCTGTCGGTTCTTGCGCGAGAAGAAACTGTGCACGAGCCGTGGCCAACACAGCCGGATCGTAGGAGCGTGGCGTCTGTTGATCTTGGCAACCGACAAAAACGCAAACCAGACCCGCAGCCACCAGGATGGAGAGAAAAGATCGATACATGGAAGAACCCTGTGTTAATTACATGGAGAATCCTAGCTTTCTTCGGTCATCTGCAGCCTGTGGTTTACAAAAATACGGCCTCTGCCTCTGCCGCATGCATCTCTAGAAATGCCAGCATTTTGAAACCGTGTTGTGCCCGGGGCGAAAAAGTCGCTCTTTTCGCCTATAATTTTGGCAAAACATAACCGTTGTGCCATGACGCACCGCACAACGCCCCCGTCTATCCCACCCCTACTTATGGAAAGGAATCGCATGCTTGCTCGCGTGACCCCCTTTTTACTTCTGCTGCTCGTTTTTGTTCCTCAGAGTCCGGCCGGCGATAATGCCGGTTTTCATTCCCTTTTTAATGGCCGCGACCTGACCGGTTGGAGTGGCGATAAAAAATTCTGGAGCGTCGAAGAGGGCGCTATCACAGGACGCACCACTGCCCAAAACCCCACCCGAGGCAACACCTTCCTCATTTGGACGCAGGGCGAAGTCGATGACTTCGTACTCAAACTCAAATACCGCATCGCCGATGGAAATTCTGGAATCCAATATCGTTCAGCCGATCTGGGAAATCATGTCGTTTCCGGACATCAAGCCGATTTTGAGGCAGCCGATAGCTGGTCCGGCGCACACTACGAGGAACGTGGCCGCGGCACGCTGGCACGCCGCGGCGAGAAAACGCAGATTGGCAAAGATGGCAAGGGAGTCCTGATCGGGACTTTCGGCGATACGGCTGCCCTGCAGGGTGCGATCGATAAAAAAGGTTGGAACGACTACGAAATCATTGCTTCCGGAAATCGTATGACCCATAAGATCAACGGGGTCACCATGTCTGAGATTGTGGATGACTATGGTCGCTCAAGTGGAATTCTTGCACTCCAACTGCACGCCGGGCCGCCGATGGAAGTCCAGTTCAAAGACATTCAGCTCAAACGCCTGCCGCTGGCAGGAAAGAAGAAGGCAGTGTTTATTGCCGGGCGAGATTCGCACTCAAGCGGCACGCACGAACACAATGCAGGCTGCACCTTGCTGGCCATGGCGCTGAACGAAAATGTACCTGAGATGCAGGCCGTTGTTTACCGCGATGGATGGCCGGAAGACCCGAGCGCGCTGGATAACGCCGACACGATTATCCTCTACGCCGATGGCGGCCCTCGCCATCCGGTAATTCCTCATCTCGAGCAGGTCGATGCGCTCCATAAAAAAGGTGTCGGCGTTGTTTGCATGCACTATGGGGTCGAGGTTCCCAAGGGTCAGGCGGGAGACCGGTTTTTGGATTGGACCGGGGGACACTTTGAAACGCATTGGTCGGTCAACCCGGTCTGGACCGCCGATTTCAAGCAACTCCCAAAACATCCGGTCACCCGTGGTGTTCCACCCTTTGGTATCCGGGATGAATTTTATTACCACATGCGCTTTCGCGATGGGCTCGAAGGGGTCACACCTATTTTGAGTGACCTCCCACCGAGTGAAACACTGGATCGCGGTGGCGATGGTTCGCACACCGGCAACCCCCACGTCCGCGCAGCGGTGGCCCGCGGCGAAAAGCAGCATGTGGCCTGGGCCTCGGAGCAGGAAGGTCGGGGGCGGGGCTT
>CAUZBD010000450.1:0-2986 GCA_963577795.1 Planctomycetota bacterium
GTTAAATATGCGAAGGAGGGTCGAACGATTATCTTAATTGGTCATGAGGGACACGACGAAGTCATCGGCACGATGGGCGAAGCTCCAGAAGCAATCGTGTTGGTAGAGACTCCAGAAGATGTGGATCGATTGCAGGTTGCCGATCCAACGAAGTTGGCCTACCTGACGCAGACTACGCTTTCGGTCGATGATGCGAATCGCGTCATCTCGCGTTTGCGAGCACGGTTTCCTCAAATCGCAGGTCCACCCAAGGATGACATCTGTTATGCGACACAAAACCGTCAGGAGGCGGTGCGGCTTCTTGCGGATGAGGTAGATTTTGTCCTGGTTATCGGCAGCCAAAACAGTTCAAACAGTCAACGTTTGGCAGATATCGGTCGCGAGTGTTTTACGCCATCCCGACTCATTGATGGCGTCGATGATATCGAAGATGCGTGGTTTGAGAACATTGCCTCGGTACTGATTACCGCGGGAGCGAGTGCTCCCGAATTGCTCGTTCAGGATGTTTGTCGGTATCTGGAAAAGACGTTCGCCACTACAATTGAACAACGAAGCATCCGCACCGAGGAGGTAACCTTCCCGCTCCCTCGACAATTGCGTGCCTCCGGTGCCGAACTCTAGACACCGGTTGCTATTTGAGCGTTCTGAGATAAGCAATCAAATCGCTGAGGTCGCTTCGGCTAATCGTTTTTTCGAGACCCTGGGGCATCACGGATATCGGGAGAGCGATCATCTCCTCAATGTCCTCCCGGGCGATTTTTTCCTCGGGTTTATCGGCCATGCGAAGATGGATGGCATCGGCGCTTTCCCGATGGATAACGCCATCAAATACACGACCCGATCCTGTGATTACGGAAAATGTAGTGTATCCGTTGGCAATCGTTGAGCTTGGATAAACAATTGATTCGGCCAGGTCGCGATCGGTACGGATGCGGCCAATCAGCGTCAGTTCTGGACCGACCTCGCCCCCCTTTCCATGCGCCCGATGGCACGTGTGACAGGCGGCTTTATTTCCGAAAAAGATTTCTTGTCCACGCTGGGGATTACCGCTGCCGATATGCGACATCAATTCCGCTAAATGTTTGGCCTGATCCTCGTTACTTATGCGAAGTTGTTCAAGCAAAGGTGTGCCTTTTTCCGCAACCGAAGCGGAAAATCGCGACATCAGCTTTTCGATGCGTTCTGGTGAAAGACTTGTAAGAGCCGATGAGCTGCTCAGACCATCGAGCATACGATTGCCGACCTCTGGATTGCGTCCTGCGGAGTCGGCGGGTGCCACGATCGAAAGCCCATTCAAAATTCCAAAATTTCCTTCCGTATCATCACGGAAACTCTTCCAGGAGATATCAATGGTGCCATCTTCTTGCGGTGTAATATCGGAAAAGAGCGCGTGTGTGATACCCTCTTCGTAATGCTTATTTTCGGTGCGCAACCCTCGGATTTCTTTTGTCACCGGACCATCTCGACCGGTGAGTATGACTTCGGCGCCACGTGCATTGGGTTTGGGATAGGCCGATCCGTAATAAAAGAGATCGTATTTCAGTTCAGGTTTGAATCCGCTGATTGTGAAGTTATTTTCGAAGGACTGATGTTCACCGCCTCCCTCAGCGAGCCCGTTGTAGACGAAGTCTCCCATCAGACGATCAAATCGATTAATATTGTACGGTCGCAACTCCGCTCCCTGAATCGGGCTGAGAGAGAGGCCGCTGTAAGCTCCATCGCTTGCCCGCAGATAGAGAAATCCTTTTCCAGTGAGTGGGTCCCAATTGTTCCAAACCGCGAGATGTTCTTGTGGCTCGTCCTGATAGGCTCCTACTCCACGGTGCAATTTTGCCTTTGCGGGTTGGACATCTACATTCACGACCACCGGTGCCGAGTCGCGCTCGAACCGCTGCAAAAGCACGGGCAGTTCAAGCGGCCCGACATTGCTAAGAAGATCAGCAACAAGCAGTGTTTGCGCACGGCTTAAACTGGCAGCAGCGAGTGCGGTTGCAGCGCGGATCCGGTCGAGCGGAATAACTTCTTCATCAAACTGGTCGACAAGAAGTTGAAATTCTTCTTCGTCCAGTTCCCCGCCGTGGCGGGCGATGATCGCGAGTGCCGCCACACGAAGCGGATCCTCATAACGATCATCTTGGGCAATCCTTCGCAAGGCATCATCGAGTTTGTCGGTATCTTTCATTGCCACGGCTGTAACGATGCGATGTAGGGCGTCTGCGTTATTCTCAGCAACCAATCCGCTGAGTGCGGGGATGAAGGCGTCTGGCATTGCTTCCAGATTGCTCTCGGCCAACGCATCAATGATAAGCATTTTTGTTTCCCGCGATGCGACCTCATTTTTCAGAGTTGCAGTCATCAGGGGCTGGATATCCGAATCCCCCGCAAAGGTGATGAGGACCGCCTTTGCCAAGGCCCGGTTCTCTTCCCCCAGATCGGGGTCGTCAAGCCAGCTTGCGACAACCTTGGCAATCCGCTGCGCCCATTCTTTATGTTGGGTGATTACCTCGATAGCTGTGGTTCTCAGTAGCGGATCGGCCGTGTCTAGCAGCGGGATCACTGCGGTGTGGTCCAACGGGCTATTGGCCATTTGATTGAGCGCAATCAGCGCTGCTTTCTGAACGCGTGGATTCTCACTCGCAAGTCCTGCCAGGGTGGCTTCGGAGTTACCGATTTGGATCAGCGCATAGGTCTGTGCATGCATCAGATAGTCATCGTTATCCTCCCGGGCAATACCCTCAAGCAGAGCTGTGACCATCGGAGAAGTATCACCCGCGTTTTCGCGAGGCATTTTCCCAAGCGCGGTTGCTGCTGCGCGTCGTACCGGCGGCTCATCCTCGCGGAGCATTTGACAAAGTTTGACGATAGCCGGCTGATCAGCGAGAACTCCGAGACTGCGGACAGCGGCCTGTCGTATCGTCGGGTCACTGTCGGCAAGCCCACGGCGAAGTGCTTCGCGGGCCGCCTCGCTGCCAATACGGGACAGCGT
>CAUZBD010000451.1:0-2972 GCA_963577795.1 Planctomycetota bacterium
TATGAATGCGGTCGAACAGGCAACTATTGATGCACGTTTGATCGAACTAGATGGCACGGAAAATAAAAAGAATCTGGGTGCCAACGCAATTTTGGGAGTTTCACTTGCGGTGGCGCATGCCGCAGCTGCGGCGAGCGAATTACCTCTGTACCGTTACCTGGGAGGTGTTGGGGCAAGAATTTTACCGGCGCCGATGATGAATATCGTGAACGGTGGAGAACACGCTGATAATTCGGTTGATATCCAAGAGTTTATGGTTATGCCACTTGGTTTTGACAGTTTTAGTGACGCGTTTCGGTGTGGCGTCGAAGTGTTTCATCATCTTAAAAAAGTTTTAAACAAACGGGGACTTTCTACCGCAGTGGGCGACGAAGGAGGATTTGCACCTGATTTACAGAGCAACGCCGAAGCACTCGATTTGATTCTGGAGGCCATCGAACAAGCGGGCTACGAAAGCGGCAAGCAGGTTTTTATTGCACTCGATGTGGCGGCGACCGAGTTTTTTGATGCAGATTCGAATCAATACACCCTCGAAAACAAAAAATTAGATGCATCGGCCATGGTGGACCTGCTCTCCGCATGGGTCGATAAATACCCCATCTGTTCGATTGAGGATGGTTGTAGCGAGGATGACTGGGCGGGTTGGAAACAGTTGACAGAAAAATTAGGTGATCGCGTTCAACTTGTGGGCGACGACTTGTTTGTCACCAATACCGAGCGCTTGCAGCGAGGCATCGATGAAGGCATTGCAAACAGTATCCTGATTAAAGTCAATCAAATCGGCACCCTCTCGGAGACAATTGAAGCGGTCCAACTCGCCCACCGGGCAAACTATACCGCGATTAGTAGTCACCGTAGCGGGGAAACCGAAGACTCGACGATTGCGGATCTGGCCGTTGCTCTTTCCACATGTCAGATCAAAACGGGCAGCGGCTCCCGCACCGATCGGATGGCCAAATACAACCAGCTGTTGCGGATTGAGGAGCAATTGGGGGAAACGGCCATCTACGGCGGACCGCTCTTTCCTCAATATTGAAAATTCGATGACAAATCGGGTTTGAGGTGATGCGCAAACCAACCGATGACCGTACGCAAAAGCCGGGGCGCGGGCTCCAGTATATGATCGCTTTCGTCTCCTTCGCGCTCGTTGCTCTTGCGCTCACTTCGGGAAAAATTGATCGAAGACAGCAGGCCATCGAACAGCAGTTCCACGGGATTCAGCAAATGCAGCGTGGACCGCAAGGGGCGTCGCCCGAGGCGACAGTCGACCCAAAAAATGTGCCACAGGCTATCTCAATGCGACCGCTGATGTGGCTTCTTGTTGTCCTGCTGATCGTGGCTTGGCTGCTCCTGCTCTGGCAGCGATTTCGCAGCATCCGAAATGCGAGCGAATCACAATGAGTTGGCTTTTTGACGATTCGACTTCCGTCCTTGCCGTCACCGTACTGGTGGAAATCATCCTGATCGTTGCCCTCTTACGGAGCGGAAAAACAAGCTTGCTTTACGCGGCACTGGTCGTTGCGGTGGTCTGTGGTGCGTGCGTTGCGATCGAACTAATGGTCGAAACTGACCGCGAACGGATTGAGCAGGTGATTGAGCAGACGCGCAGTGCGGTGCTGACCAATGATCGCGAGCAGGTATTGGACTCAATTGCACTAGGCAGTCTCGAACTCCGCACCCAGGCAGAACGCTATCTCGCACAGTTTTTTGTCCGCGGTGTTAAATTTACAGACGGTCCGCAGATCACACTCTTCGTAAAAACCACCCCTCTCTCTGCATCGGTCGCATTGAACGCGCGACTCGATTTGGAACCAAAAAAAGGTCCGCTTGCGTACCGTGCTGGTTTGCTTCGCGTCGAGGCACGCCTTGAGGAAACCCCCGCAGGTTGGCGGTGGACAGAGGCAGCGTTTTCAAGCCCGCTATCGCGTTAAGCGCGCGGAAAATTTGGCTTACTTTCTGCTTCGAATCATCAGTTCACCATACCGCCCTTCTGCGGGCTGATAAACGTAACTGTCGCCATCGGGTAGTTCCGGGAGTGTGATGCCGACCGGATCGAGAATCTCTTTTTTGTACTGCTCAAAATCTTTAGGGTTGCTGCCATTCTTGGCACGAAAGGCATTCAGCTGACTTTTTATTTGAATCTCATTGATTCGCACTTTGACCTTGCTGTACGTTCTCAGCGGTGTCAGTAGTATGTCTCCGAGTGTGCCCCCACCTTCTACTGATTCAGGTTTTATCGAGTCGAGATTGCTTTGTTTTTTTTTCGTATTCGCAGTCGGACTCCGAGTGGCCGCACGCTGCTGTGGCACAGGCTCGGCTTCTGCCTGGGGCAATCGTCCCGGGTCGGCATAAACCGGTTCGGGTGGTCCGCCGCCGCTGCGGGACTGGGGGTCGATTTGGGGAGGTTCGCATCCAGACACGATGGAGAGGGCGATCGCGGCGGAAAAAATCTTCCAGCGGCACGGGATCGATTTTTTTTGATCCTGGCGACAACCCTGCATCGGAAGCCTCTTCAACTGATGGTTTGTTTGAGTTCGAGGGACCAATCACTTATTTCTGTGAGCATTTTGCGACTGGTCATATCATAATTGAGCGCGGTCAGTGTAACGTTCCCGCGGGCGAGTGCCGTTAAGTCTGTCTCTTCAATTCCCGGTTTGGGTGCCGGAAGATTCGTTGCCCAGAAGTAGTCGCGTCCACGTGGATCGACGCGCTTTTCGTAGTGTTCACCGTATCGATCGAGTCCCATCGGTACAATCCGCAATTGACTTTCATTCTCAAGCGCGACCGACGGAATGTTGAGGTTATAGAGTTTGGGTTGTTCTCCACGATGTGCCACCAATTGTTCAATGACGCCTCGGGCAATTTTTGCTGCCTTTTTAAATTGGGCATGCGGATCGTATTCAAGCGAAACAGCGATACTTTCAATACCGAAGAACGCGCCCTCAATTGCTGCAGCGACCGTTCCGGAATAG
>CAUZBD010000452.1:0-2965 GCA_963577795.1 Planctomycetota bacterium
CCGATCTGGCAAAAACGGAAATTCTTCAGGGTGTAGGTTTTATTCCGCGAGGTCCCGAAACGCAAATCTACAGTATTGCTGATAGCGATTTGAATTTAATCGCTACGGCAGAAATTACGCTTGGTGGAATGTATGCCGATACTATCTTAGAACGCGATCAACTACCGATACGCATGTGTGGTGTAAGTCACTGCTACCGCACCGAAGCTGGGGCAGCAGGACGCGCCTCGCGGGGCCTTTATCGCGTTCATCAGTTTACGAAAGTCGAGATGTTTGCCTTCACGCATCCCGACGACAGCGAAAAGATGCTTGATGATTTTTGCGATTTAGAATGTAAAATATTTGATGCCTTGGGGATTCCCTTTCGTGTGGTCGATACGGCAACGGGTGATTTAGGGGGACCTGCCTATCGAAAATTTGATCTGGAAGCATGGATGCCGGGGCGTGGAGAAGGTGGTGCGTTCGGTGAGGTGACAAGCACTTCGAACTGTACGGACTATCAAGCCCGTAGGCTGGGCATCCGCTATAAAATCAAAGGAGAAAAAGGGACTCACTTTGTACACACCCTCAATGGAACCGCTGTGGCGATTAGCCGTGCACTGATTGCAATTCTTGAAAATTATCAGCAATCCGACGGAAGTGTCTTGGTCCCGAAAGTACTCCGAACGTATGTTGGAAGTGAAGTGATTGCACCTCGCGGCCAAATCTAAAACGCGCAAAAGCGACTCGGACTTTGCCCTGCATTCGTTTTTTGCTTGGGACTTAGGTTGCGTTTCTCTGTCTAACCGTTGCAGTTTTGCGAATCTGGTCTTGGAAAGCGAACATTTGTCGTAACATGAACCGCCGAGACCGCCCCGGCACCGTGATGGAACGAACCATGGTGTACAATGGAGTGTTTTGAAAGACGATCTCCGCACAATGGATAAACACTCGATAAAAGCGGCCCCTCCAGTCACAGATCCTTTGCCACGGTACGTCGATCGCGATCTCAGTTGGCTCGAATTTAATCGGCGCGTCCTTCACGAGGCCACCGACCCTCGTACACCTCTGCTTGAGAGACTGCAATTCCTCAATATTTTTACGACCAATTTGGATGAGTTTTTCATGAAGCGGATTGGCGCCGTCATGTATCGTCACTCCGAAAAAGATGCTCAACCGCACGGGGATAGCGAACCGCTTGTTCAACGCCTTAAAGCGATTCACGATACGGTTGTGCCTATGGTGGATGATCGCGCAGGCTGTCTCCGCAAGCAAATTCTACCCCAACTCTCCGGAAATAATATTCGGTTACTGGACTGGGATGATCTTACCGACGGCGAACGAGAACATGCAAATACGCATTTTCAAAACAGTGTGTTTCCGATTCTTACTCCACAATCAGTGGACCATAGCCATCCCTTTCCGTTTATGTCCAATCTTTCAGTTTCACTGGCGATTCGTCTCAAGAATCCCTTTACAGAAGAGCGGCTTTTTGCACGCGTTAAAGTTCCAAAATTACTACCGCAGTGGATTGAACTTGAAACAGGACCCACCGGTGTTCGGCGGTTCATTGATTTAAGAACAATCATCTTCCATAATCTTTCTTTTCTTTTTCCAGGAATGACGATTCAGAATGTGATGACACTCCGCGTTACGCGAAGTGCTGAAATTGATTATGACGACGAAGATAGTTGTGATCTACTGGAACTTGTTACGGAAGAAGTTCGGCAACGTCGACTACAACGGGTCGTTCGCCTCGAACATAGTCCTACCGATGACCGCTGGTTGTTGGACACGGTTGTCGAGCAGTTGGAGTTACCTCCCGAGCAAGTCTACGAGATGCCGGACAGTTATGACTATGTCGACTTTCATCAAATTGCTTCTCTCGATATCCCGGAACTGCACTATACCCCCTGGAGCCCTACCGTTCCTTCGTCGCTGGTTGATGATGATGCTGATATTTTTGCTCTGATTCGATCGGGTGATGTACTCGTCCACCATCCGTATGAAAGTTTCGATGCTTCGGTATCCCGGTTCGTGCGTGCTGCGGTCAAAGATGAAAATGTCTTGGCGATCAAGATGGTAGTTTACCGCACCAGCGAAGACAGCCCGTTTTTACCTCTTTTGATCCAAGCCGCAGAAAGGGGCAAGCAGGTTGCATGTCTTGTCGAACTTAAAGCGCGTTTCGACGAACATCGAAATATCCGTTGGGCAAATGCCTTAGAAGACGCCGGGGTGCATGTGGTCTATGGGCTTTCGGGGGTCAAAACTCATAGCAAAACGATGATTGTCGTTCGGCGCGAACCCGATGGACTGCGAAGCTACGTACATATTGGAAGCGGCAACTACAATCCACAGACGGCCAAGGTTTATACGGACCTGGGACTCTTCACCTGTCGGCCAGAAATCGCAGATGATGTCATCGAACTATTCCACTCGCTTACAGGCCGGTCGATTAAGTACGATTATGAACAGTTACTCGTCGCCCCGGTCAATATGAAAGAAAAATTCCTGGAGATGATCGAAGCCGAACAACGAGCACACGAGACGGGTAAACCGGCACATATCATCGCAAAAATGAACCAAATCCAAGATCCTGCTATTTGTGAGGCGCTTTATCGTGCTTCCCAGTCAGGCGTCAATATTGATCTTATCATTCGAGGTTTTAGTATTCTCCGGCCAGGTGTCCCCGAATTAAGCCCAACCATTCGTGTGATTTCCGTAGTTGGTCGATTTCTGGAACACTCGCGGATTTTCTACTTCCGCAATGGAGCGGAAGATCCCGTGAATGGTCTCTTTTTTATCGGATCGGCAGACTGGATGGTTCGCAACTTGGAATCGCGGGTGGAAGCGATCACTCCGGTCGAATCCCGACCATTTCGCGAGCGACTCTGGGAAATTTTGCAGCTATCACTTTCCGATCAGCGACAGGCTTGGGACATGCATCCAGACGGCAGCTACGTCCAACGCTCCCCAGGGAAGGATC
>CAUZBD010000453.1:0-2965 GCA_963577795.1 Planctomycetota bacterium
TTCCAATTAATAAAAGCCATGAAGCCAACAACCACCGGCAAGAGAGAAACCACAATACTTGCTAACTCATTTGACTTCGCACAGCCCGGTCCACCAAAATTCTCAAGACGCCCCTGTTCCATCGTGAAATGACCAAGGACCCTCGCTTCGAATCCCCAATAAAATAATCCGCACAACAGAAACCAGTTCAGTAACATAAAATCTCTTCGTGATTGAATGGCTCTCTGCATCACGAAGTAAAGGAGTGCAAATTTTGCCATTTCTACATAAATGGGCCAACTTTTTTCAAAATTAACTGAAAATGCGTACTGAACTATTAATCCGTTGATGGCCATAAGAATTGCAAACATCGAAGTTCTTTTGATACCTCGATCTTCGCGAAAATCCGCTTGTTGTCCATTTAAATAAACACTTCCTAACATGACAATCGCTGAAAAAAGGCTCCAGCGCATTCCGCCTGGCAAGACCTGACCCCACGCCCAATATTGAGGCTGTCCAAAAAAATTAAGAAGATAGTATCCGACACCCCAAACAGATCGGCCCATTGCCTTGTACAAAATATACCCGGACAGGGCAAAATAGAGAGCAAGTGTTAGCAGATTAATCACTGCAAGGCTCTTTTTTTGTTTGTGATCTTTGTCAAAACATTCACCAATTGGGAAGTGAGATTTCGACTATCAAAGGCAGCGATTGCCCGATCCCAATCACCTTGGATCGATGTGGATTGCATTTGTGAATCAAGCGAGCGGATTGTGCTTACAATATTTTCCGTACTTGATGGATCCGCAATAAAGCCGATCCCGTATTCCTTGATCAAGTCTGCAGTCGCTCCGTCCTTCGTAATCACGAGAATTGGTTTCCTAAATATCAGCATCTCATACAATTTAGCGGGGACCTGAAGCGTCGACATAGGCTGAATTACAACCAGAACATCAGAATTTGCCATTTGCTGCAGTGTTGCTTCGTGACTTAATCGACCACGAAGACGAACCTCCGGTAAATCCCAGTCGAGTAGTTGCTCAGCCAGATCGGGCGGATGTGCGACTAAACCAATTTGCTCAAAATAGACCTGGTCGCCAGATTGCTTAAGCTGTCGCATCGCCTCAATGATCGGCATCAGACTGCGATGCCAATAAATACTCCCAGGATGGCAAAGAGTAAGTGCCATTTCTTCTTTTCGCGACTGCGAAAGCGCCAAATATTCCTCTACCGGTTTCACAATATGATCATCGACACCATTGGGAATAGCGATGAATTTATGTTCCCATCGCCGAGGATACGTTGCAATAAAGTTTTGTCGCAAACGTTCTGTATTTAAGATCACACAATCCGCAAACCGCACACACAGTCGTTCAAGTTTTTTTTGCATCCACAACCTGAAACGGTGGTCTGTTTGGTCAAGCCACTCATCACTTGCCCACGGATCGCGTAAATCTAAAACGAGCGGAACCCGTGTCAGCCAATGAATACCCAACCCTGCTAAATGTGCGCTATGGGGTGGCCCGGACGAAAGAATCACCTTGGGACGATAGCGACGCACCAGGCGACATCCGGCCAGAACTGCTGGTCCGATCCAATTCGCACAGTTGTCGGGTGTGAAAAAAATTATTTCGCGGACACTCTGCAGAAAACCCTTCATCGAAGTAGCGAAGTTACCAGAAGGACTCTGATTCTTCTCCTGGTCACCGAGGACCGATGAGGGATCTACCACCGTTGAAACGCCTTGGTCGCTAATGGATAATTTTTCAGTGGATCGGCCAAAGTGCTTCAACCACTCGATGAAGCGATCCAATGGTCTCCAAACACCAACGCGTTCGACGATGGTTCCATCTGGGATACGGTCGCACAAAGTATGGTCAATGGGATGGCCGACTACGGCATCCTCGTCCATGGCGATAATCATTCCCTCCCAATCAAAGGAGGGCAGATGGTGCATAAACCTTAAAGTGCGATAGATACCTACAGCGGCGATCGGTGGGAATGTGTGCGCTACAAACAAACACCGGTTTACCGGTTGGATCTCGTTGTTGCATCCAGTTTCAGACATCTCAGTGTGTCTCGCAGACTCACAGACTTACACACAAACGCATACGCTATTCGATTCAACCTGGAATCAAACAGAGATTTCTAGCAGATTTTCCCAAAGCGATATCCCTTTCACTAGGAGAAATCCGCTGTCGACGACCATTCAGATTCTAGAAATATTTTTTGCGCTTTCTTCGGGTGTTTTCCCGTCCCGAAGACATCTGAAGGAATAACTTCAAAACTGACTGCCCGCTCAATGTGATCAATCGCTTTAGGGGCATAGCCACTCCGGATTTCTGCAGATACCGCATAAATTCCTGGATGCAAATTCAATCGCGGCAAACGACAATCAAGAATTTGCCGCTGCCCTGGGACTAAATTAAATCTCGTATCCCCTTGATCACTTCCATGAATGATCGTTATCAAATCCCCACGTGAATCTGAAATAATAAAGTTGGCAAATGCACCCTGAACCTCTTGCTCTGCACGCATAACTGTATGAATATGCAACCCTTCCCCCATGCCAAACGTCGCGATGGACGCACCAGAAAGATTTTTTATATCGATGTGTTCAAATCTTACCTTACCTGTTCCAGCACGTGCAATCGTCGGATCAGTCAGGTCGCGGGTTCCTGTTGTGGTGCCAAGCCTTAAAAGATAAGTCGAGACAACCTCCCGACTCGAGGCGTCCAGCAGAAGACGTCCGTGGTCGAGAAGCAGCGCACGCGGACAAAGATTTTCGACCGCAGCCATATTGTGACTCACGAACAAGACGGTACGACCCGACTGGGCAACCTCGTCCATCTTTCCCATGCATTTTCTTTGAAATTCTGTATCACCGACTGCGAGTACCTCGTCAATTAAAAGAATCTCCAGATCAAGGTGTGCTGCAACTGCAAATCCCAGTCGTACCTTCATACCACTCGAGTAACGCTTCACT
>CAUZBD010000454.1:0-2962 GCA_963577795.1 Planctomycetota bacterium
GTTCGGCCATGCTCTACACGGCGGCCAAAGTCTCTCATCTCGGTTTACTGCCACAGGGCCAACCGGAGCGCTACTCAAGAGTCCAATCGATGGTCGACCAGATGGATGAAGAAGGATTTGGTGCCTGTCGAAACTACGCCGAATGTGAGGCACAGTGCCCGAAAGAAATCAGCATCAATTTCATTTCCCAAATGAATCGGGATTATCTCAAAGCGATGCTCCGCGAACCGGTTGACCGTCGCAGTAAGATGCGCGCGCAGTAAGCAAAAAGGCAGTCCCTCGTGCAGTGGTGGCGCCTCAAGGCTCCCGACGGAAAAAACGCCGATGGCAAGACTCTCACGACAGGAAGTCGCTTGGGCACTTTATGATTGGGCGGCCAGTGCTTATGCACTTTGTATTCTCGCCGGCTTTTTTCCCATCTTCTTTGAAAGTTACTGGGCTGAAGAAATGCCCGCAGCGCGGGAAACATTTTGGTACGGCATCCTGGTGGCCGTAGCGAGTCTTGCCGGTGCGATCTTGGCCCCATTTATCGGCACGCTCGCGGATACGGGCCGCAGTCGAAAAAAATGGCTCGTGGTCTTTGCACTCCTCGGAATGTGCTGTACCTGCGGATTGATTTTTGTCGGCCGCAACAACTGGCCACTCGCCGGAGGTATCTTCATCCTCGGCACTATAGGGTATTACGGTGCGTTTATCGCCTACAACTCGCTGCTCCCTGTGGTCAGCCCCCCTAAAAATCGCCACTTCGTCTCGGGACTCGGTTTTGCGATGGGCTATCTTGGCGGCGTCCTGCTCTTTGGAGCAAGCATCGTTTTGGTAAAAAATTATGCTGCGTTTGGTCTAGCCAGCGAAACGACCGCGGTACACATCTCTTTTCTTGCCGCCGCTCTGTGGTGGCTACTCTTTACACTGCCGCTGTTACTTGTGGTCCAGGAACCGGTCAAAGACGTCCCGCCAACGGCGATACGGGCGAGTCTTTCGCAACTCGGGCGCACGATAAGAGAAATGGCCCGCAATCGATCAGTCTTGCTGTTTCTCATCGCCTATTGGCTCTACATCGACGGGGTCAATACGGTCGTTGCCATGGCAAGCAACTACGGGAAGACGCTCGGATTTCCGACAAGTACGATGCTCGGTACATTGATCCTCGTTCAAATCGTCGGTGTTCCAAGCACGCTTCTGGTCACGTATTTCGCGGGAAAATATCGAGTCCGTCCTTTTCTCTTTGCTGGGATCGGTCTCTATCTCGTCACGGTGGGCTATGCCGCCGTGATGCCTACCGTTCCGGTCAAGCTGTTTGGTTTTCCCGTAAGCAGTCTCTACCTCCTGGGCTTTTTGGTTGGCTGCGCGCAGGGAGGTATTCAAGCGCTGAGTCGCTCAACCTTCTCGCTCTTGATTCCGCCGGATCGCACTGCCTCCTATTTCGGTATCTACAACATGCTCGGACAATACGCGGCACTGCTCGGTCCACTCATCATGGGATTTGTCGCTCAGCTTACGGGAAGCCCGCGGTGGGGTGTTGCCTCACTGGTTATTTTATTTATCAGCGGCGGGATCGTTCTGGCGTGTGCCGGGAATATAGAAAAGACCACTCAGGCAGTGGTGAGTGAAGTACACAAAGCGTAGACTATGAAAATGCCATGCAAGGCAACCGGGAAAAAGGAAGTATCTTCTCTATCGGGAGTCCGCACACGATGCAAAATCTGGGCAGGGTAGTCATCGTTGGCGGCGGGGTAGCGGGCCTCACCCTGGCTCTGGCACTACACCGTGCGGGAATCAACTGCTCGGTGTTCGAAAAGCATCCGCTCACCGAAGATGGAAGCTTTCAGAAGCGGGCAAGCGGTTTCACGCTCTGGTCGTATTCGATTGCGCGGCTTATTGAGCTAGGGGTCAACCTTCAGCAGGCCGGCAGCGTAGTCGAGAAAACCGAAATCCGTAACCAGACAGGAGAACTGATTGCGCTGATGCCGGTCGGAGAAGTTTCACGTAAACTCGGCGCACCGAGTTACGAAATGCGCCGTGGCGATTTACTTGCCGCCATCCTTGCAGCGTTGCCCGCAGAAACCTTTAAAACCGACTACGATTGCTCGAAAGTCTGTGAACATGCCGATTGCATCGAAGTGCAATTTACCAATGGCCAGAGCGTGCAGGCCGATCTGGTGATTGGAGCCGATGGAATTCACTCGGCGGTGCGCAAACAGGTTGCCGGTGATGTTCCCCTCCGCTATTCAGGCTACAGCGGAGCGAGTGGAATCACCCGGTGCACCCATCCCGATCTGCCTCCACACACACACGTTGACGTATGGGGCCGCGGTGGCAAAGCAGGAATTGCAGATATCGGGGGTGGGCAGATCCGTTGGTATCTTACCTGGAAGGGAAGTGCAGACAGCCAGAAAACACTTGAAGAAATTCTATCGCGACTTGAAAAATGGTATCCTCCTGTCCATGCCATTATCAGCACCACCCCCAAGGAGGCGATCGTCCAGAATGCCTACTACGATATGGCACCGCTCCGCGCGTGGATACGCGGAAATTTGGTCCTACTGGGCGATGCTGCGCACGCCACCACCCCCTTCGCAGCCATGGGAGCAAACATGGCCATCGAAGATGCATGGGAACTGGCAACGGCGTTTGGCAAGGCCGAATCGGTGAGTGAGGCCCTGCAGCATTTCGAGCAGTCCCGAAAAAAACGAACCGAAGAAATCGTCCGGCACGGTCGCCGGATGAGTCGCTTGACCCAACTGCATAGCCCGATCGCTGCATGGCTCCGCGATCAGGCCTTTCTTCACATGCCCGAAAAAGAAATGGAAAAAGTTGCGCTTGCCATGGCCGCCGGGGAGTGATATCAACGTCCTTAACAATCCTTTAAAAACCTCAAACGAAATCATCTGATGGAAGAACTCCAACCAATTTTAAAAACATGGGGACAGTCTTGGGGAAATCCGGCAATGCGGCATGCCAT
>CAUZBD010000455.1:0-2953 GCA_963577795.1 Planctomycetota bacterium
AGTTCGGGCACCGGTTCGGCGATCCACAACGAGGGGACGATCCACGCCAACGTGTCGGGCACGCTCAACATCGTGCCCGATACGTTTGTGAATGCGGCCACAGGCACACTGCAGATTAGCGGCGGTTCGGCTCTTTCGCTTGCCGCCACTGCGTTTGAGAATCACGGCGCGATTGAGCTTGCTTCAGGCGGTTGGCTGTACACCACGGGTCTCGGTTCGGCGGGACTGGAGCTTTTATCGGGTAGTTCGCTGCTGGGCGAGGGAACCGTTTCGGGGAGCGTCACCAACACGGCCGGTTCCCTTTCACCGGATGCGCTCACGCTCAATGGCGACTACGTGCAGTCCGCCGGGGGAGCACTCTCGATCGGTGTCGGGGGGCCGCTGCAGGGAATCGAGTATGACTTTGTGGATGTTTCCGGCGCTGCCACACTCGCCGGTTCGCTGCTTCTGCAGCTTGAGGATGGTTTTTTGCCATCCTTGCTCGATACCTTTGTCATCCTCGAAGCGGATGGGGGTGTGTCGGGCACGTTTGATACCGTGGTGGGACTCGATGGTAGCAGTTGGAACGTGAGCTATCTGGCAACGCAGGTGGTGGTTGCGTTTGAAGGGATGACGGTTCCCGAGCCGGGTTCGCTGTGCCTGTGGGCAATTGGTGTCTTTTTTTTGCTTGGATATCGCAGGGCACCGCGGTCGGGGTAGCCAGCTTGGATTTCGTAGTTTTGGGCCAAAAAGATCAGTTATTTAACCGAAAAATACTTGCAGCCCTATCGTTTTTGCTTCTAATGGGTAACAAGATGCGATTGGCAGAACCTGGTGGTTGGGAGGTATGCGGCTAATGAGTAAAGGTTTTGTTTGCAAAATCTTTTTAGGCGGCGTGGTCGCATGCCTTGCCTCCGCTTCGGTGATAGGGTGGGCCGGCACGCTTTACTCGGAGGACTGGGAGTCGGGTAGTATCGATGCGGGCGACTGGACGAAGTGGGGCTATCCCCGATCCAGTGCTTCAGAGTGGTGGAAATGCCGAGGGCAGTTACACGCTCGATCCCAACGGCGATAGTTCGTATCTCAGTGGTGTCGTTTCGACCACTACACTCACCCTCTCGGCCGGATTGCGTCTCTCGGTCGATGCCTACATCGAGTCGGCTTCATCGTGGTCTGAACTGAGTTTTGGGCTGGCCAATACGACGGCCGTGACGCCCACCAACGTGCATTTAACCCACCTGGCGATGATCAACATTGATGCCGACACCCAGGGCTCAGCAACGCCTGAGGAGAATAACTACAAGTTCTATACAAAATTTCAATGCAGTGGTGGCAGTCAGACTATTTATCCGTCGGCAGCCTCGGGCTTAGCGCCTCCATCCGTCTTCGATGGGTGGCACAGTTATGCCTTTGATTTTAAGCAGAACGGTTCAGCGCAGGTGTTGGTGGATGGGGTCCGCACGTTTGAATCTTCCGCGGGGTTCTTCGACTATGGAGTCGATGACAGTTTCGCGCTCGTGTTCGCCGGACGTTCCTACAGCAGCACGGTGAATCTCTACGATTCGATTCAGGTGGTCCAGTCGCCCGAACCGTCGGCGATCATGCTGCTGTTTATCGGCCTCGGCCTCTTTGCAAGTCGAACGCGTCGGCGTTAGGCCAATCACTCGGTAAATTCACTGAGAATGTTGACGATTACCCGTTCGGAAACGGCCGCTGCGCATTGATTCGGGAAGGACTTCGTTCATCGGGCCTGCTCCTCGGCGACGACCTGCGCAAGTTTCTCAACCCGCTCCTCCGATGGTCCCCAGAGTTCGACCAGACGCGGTGGATTGCCCGCACGCATCACCTCGAAGCGACCGTTGCGATAGATTTCTTTGAACAACGCATCAACCTCCTCGCGGTACGGGTGGTCGACCGGGCGGATGCCGTCGTCTTCCATTGCCACCGGCCATTGGTCGGTGATCGGCAGAAAGACCAGAACATCGATCCGCTCGAGCGCCTCGCGAACGACCGGCACCATCGACTCAACAAACGCATCGTCGAGATCGGTCGTGCCGTGGTTGGCAGTGTACTGCGAGTAGGCGATGTAATCGATTGGCGCACGGTCGAAGATCACATCGTCCGTTTTGCGCCCGTAGCGCATGATGCGGCTCACGTTGTAGTAGAGTTGGATCCCATTGTGCAGTCGAGTCGACTTCTGGCGAAATTCGATGTCGTACCAATCGCACAGCGCGCGATACGGTTCTTCCTCATGAATGTAGGGGGGGTTCGCCGTGCGCCAGTCGTGCACGAGTGTGCTTTTACCGAGCGAATGGGAGCCGGAGATCGCGATTCGCATACAACGATCCTGACAAATCCACTAGGTAGGTAAGGTGAATTCTCGAATTTCGCGGTCCAGATCCTGCAGAAAGCTCGCCGCACCGGCTCCGTTGGCCACGCGGTGATCGAAGGTGAGCGTAAAGGTGGCGGTGGGCGTAAAGCGGTATGCGTCGCCGTCCGGCACCGCCCGCTGAAAGATCTTGCCCAGGGTAATGGTGCCCATCGCCGGAGGCACGACAGCGGCGACCCCAGCCCGCAGGCCGAGCGAACCGATGTTGGAGACGCTGACGGTGGTGGCGGCGTTGGCTTGATCTTCTCCACTGCGGGCCAGTTCGACCTGGCGGGAAACGGCGGTGGGAAAGTCGCTCCAGGCAAGGGTGTCGGCATCGGCCACCACGGCGGTGAGCAGTATATCGTCCGGCAGGGCGACGGCGATGCCCAGGTTAACGTGCTCGAAGGTGCGTCTGCTGCGGCCCTCATCCACCAACGTGCTGCGAAACGCGGCATGTTTTTCAATCGCCCGCGTAATGCACCAGAGGACCATCACCAGGCTGCTCGGCGCATCATCGCCCAAATCAGCCTTCAATCCCGCACGTGCAGATTCAATCGCCGTAAAATCCACATCGAGTGAAGCAGCAACCGGTACGCAGAGTTG
>CAUZBD010000456.1:0-2952 GCA_963577795.1 Planctomycetota bacterium
GTTCAGTTAGACGATCCCACTCAGTTGTGAGTTCGTTGATGTCTATTTCTCGCACAAGTCTCCTGAAGGTCTGGGAGTAGTGGTGTTCTACATCTGCATAAAGCAAACCAAACGAGGAGAAAAGACCGGGAGATGGTGGGATAACAATCTGTGTCATATGTAGGGCTGCCGCCATACCAGCGGCAAAGACCGGGCCGTTTCCACCAAAGGCAAACAATGCGTAGTCCCGGGGGTCACGGCCACGTTCCGTGGAAACGGCTTTGATGGCCCGCATCATGTTTGAGGCGGCTATTTGGTGAGCCCCGTACGCTGCATGTTCAAGTGAGAGGTTCAAAGGTATGGCAACTTTCTCTTCGAAAACTTTTGCCGCTTTAGCGGCATTCAGTTTGACGGCGCCACCCACTAAGTGATCCGGATTGATATAGCCCAGTATCAGGTTAGCATCTGTAACGGTCGGGTCTATTCCTCCGATGTCATAACATAAAGGACCTGGTTCAGCGCCCGCGCTTTCAGGTCCCACTTGTATCGAGCCACCGGCGTCAATACTTACTATCGATCCACCACCGGCACCGACTTCGGCGAGATCGATGGCGGGTACTTTCAGCATATAGCCAGCACCGGTTAGCAATCTTGACCCCATCATGATGCCGCCACCAACTTGATATTCGAGAGACCGTGTAACTTCACCCCCTTCGACCAGTGAGGCTTTTGCAGTTGTTCCGCCCATGTCAAATGTGATGATATTTTGTAGTTGCAGGCGCTGTGCAAGGGCCTGGGCCCCTATCACGCCCCCGGCTGGACCTGACTCGATGATATTCATCGGCTTTTTTTGTGCTTCTTCTGCAGTGGTCAGGCCTCCATTTGATTGCATTAGCCAGAGTGGCGCCTTCACTTGTTTCCGGTCAAGATCTTGTCGGAGACTGTCAAGGTACCGAGCAACGATAGGCATGACGTAAGAATTAATGACAGTAGTTGATGTTCGCTCGTACTCTTTAATTTCCGGCAGTAGGTCATATGAGATGCAGCAGAGCGTCTCTGGTGAACGACGATGGACGATGTCCCGAATAAGAATCTCGTGTTCGGGGTTTGCAAAAGAGTTAAGAAGGCATACAGCGATTGCTTCAACATTTTCTTTCAACAACTGATCGACTGCGCGTTCCGCCTCGGTCGGGTCGAGCGGTTGACGAACAGCTCCACGCACGTTGATGCGTTCAGGCACTACAACCCGTAAATATCGTTCAACGAGAGTTGGAGGTTTCTCCCATGCCATGTCGTACAGACGCGGCATCCGGAGATTTCGTATTTCGAGGACGTCGCGAAATCCCTTGGTTGTGATTAACCCTGTCCTGGCACCCTTAAGTTCAAGAATTGCGTTAGAGGCAACCGTTGTGCCGTGCAATATTTCTGAAACATCGTCACCGCTGAGTCCTTCTTCTTCGAATATATCACTGAGTCCATCCGCAATTGCCTTGGCATAGTTAGACACGCTAGAGGAAATCTTTTTCGTGTGTAACTCACCGTCGGGGCCCAAGAAGACGATATCGGTAAATGTTCCGCCGATGTCCGCGCCGACTCGAAATTGTGTCATCGTTCTTTACTCCAACTCAAATAGGTAAATGTAGAATTTCTCAGCGAATGGCTTGGCGCCATTTGGCTGCAAGTGCTGGCGGATCTTCACGCAGTACGGTTGGTACCTCTGCCCAGCCCCGCAGCTGAGAGATTTCGACTCGAAGGGCTTCGGTCTTTTCAGTGTCTACTGTCCAATGATCCACGTCGATGACAACACCGTATTCGTTTTCGGCAGTGGTGATGCTGATCATTTCATTGCGGAGATCGCGAAGGACTGCTGTTGGGTCACGTTCTAATGGATCTCCCCAACCAGCGGCGCCGGCTAATTCGTGGCGCAAGACATCTCCTCGTTTCATTGTCATAGTCAACTTTGCAGTCACTGGGTCATCATTTTGGCCGGTCGGGTTGATAAAATTCATTGACGGTTTTCCCGGATAGCCACCGTAGAGTCCGTAAGGTCGGAAATCTCGTCGATCAGATCGGACTTGCAAGACCGCTTCTTCTTCCAGGAGCCTGTAATCACGGCGGTAGGGAGTGCCCCCACGATATTTTCCGGCGCCAGCCTTATCCGGGATAAATTCGTAGGATAGAATTTCGATCGGGTGCTCAGCCTCAGTGATTTCTACCGACGTCGACGCCATGTTGGCTCCCATGTTGGAGTTACCATCAAGGCCGTCTGCAAATGGACGTCCGCCCCACGTGCCACAGGTAAAGTCGACGTAAATGAAGGGGTTTCTGTCGTTGTCATAACCACCAATCGAGATACCGGTGTTGCCGCCATCTGATGCGGCAAACACTTTGTCTGGCAGCATCATCGCTAATGCGCCGAAACAACAATCAAGCATACGAAACCCTGTTAGACCGCGTGCCGCGCACGCACCGGGCAACACCATATTGGCGATAGTGCCAGCTGGCGCCGTTACTTTAATTGCTCGAAAAACCCCTTCATTATTGGGGATGCCTTGTGGCAGTACAGAGCGAACGCAACAGTAGACGGCTGCTTTGGTAAAAGACAGCGTGTTATTGATGGCGCCTTTGACCTGCGGGGATGTACCGGTCCAGTCAGCCAACAGGCTATCCCCCTTCTTCGTGAGTGTCACGAATAATCGGATGGGTTTTCCGAAGTCAACGCCGTCATCATCAATCCAATCTTCAAAACTAAATTCGCCATCGGGGAGTTCGCTGATTGCTGCACGGGTCATACGCTCTGCATAGTCAAGAATCTCCTGGAAATAGGGGGCAATCTTGTCAATTCCATAGCGCTCCACAAGCTCGAGAAATTGACGCTCGCCGTTGTGGCATGCGGCCAGTTGTGCTCGGAGGTCTCCCATCACTTTGACTGGAAGACGCACATTTTTTTCGATGAAGGCTACAACGGTCTCG
>CAUZBD010000457.1:0-2952 GCA_963577795.1 Planctomycetota bacterium
AAGAAGACCCTGTCTTTCGATCGTCGACGAATGTGGGCGGGCAGGTGGCGGGCGATACTCAAAATCAGGCTTTCGTCGCGCTGTTTGCCAGTCTCGTATTTATCGTCGGGTACATTTGGGTCCGTTTCCAGCGGGTGACTTTTGGGTTGGCAGCAGTGGTGGCCCTCGTGCACGATGTGCTGGTCACACTCGGTGTGATTGCGCTCAGTCAATACCTCACTGCGATTCCGGCTTTTGCCGACGCTCTGCAGTTGGAATCCTTTAAGATCAGCTTGCCTATTCTTGCGGCATTTTTGACGATTATTGGTTACTCCCTCAACGACACGATTGTCGTCTTTGATCGTATTCGAGAGGTCCGTGGCAAAAGCCCGCACCTCTCGGCAGAGATGATCAACACAAGCATTAACCAAACTCTCAGTCGTACCTTGCTGACGTCGTTTACCACGTTGATCGTCGTCGTTATTCTCTATTTCCTCGGGGGTCCGGGGATTCACGGATTTGCGTTTGCCCTGGTGATTGGGGTGGTGGCCGGTACGTATAGTTCGGTTTTCATCGCCTCCCCAGTCTTGCTCTGGATGTCGGGGTCGCAACGTACGACTTCCTCGCGGACGGTCGAGAAATCGGGTGGAGCGGTAGCCACCAGATAACCCGCGTATTCGGTACGGTCGAGCTTTGGCGTTGGGCGTTGCCGTAAAATTCTACTCGCCTGAGCAGCAGTTGGGGGTAATAATAGAACGGGTGGGCCGGGGAGTCCACATGCACGAAACCGCTGCGCTGGTTCTATTATGAAAAAAGCTGCCGTTGTGCTTCTTCTGTTTTCGCTTGGAATCGGTGGAGCAATGCTCTTCCGTAAGCCTGCTGAGGTTCGCCCGCTCACGCAGCGACAGCGTCCTTCGCTTCCCGCACCACGTCAGTTGGTTCGCGTCGAGAGCAATGAAGAGGTACAGCCTGCGGTTGCTTCCCGGGTGCAGGGTGTGCCTGCTGCCCCTCCTAAGCTCCAACGAATGGACGGTCCACAGAGTCAGCCACAACGACCGGCGGTGCTACAGCCCGGGGCGCGGCCACCGCTCCCTCAGTTGTCCGAGTTTGGCGGTGTTGGTTCCGAGAGCGACATGCGACCACGTCCTTCGAGCCCGTCGCTTCGGATTCCTGCAAAAACTCGAAGATCACCGTCACCGCAGGGTTCTCGCACGCTGGAGCAATTTCATACGATTGTCAACGGAGATACGCTCGAGCGCATCTCCAGGCGGTACTTGGGAGATTCGAGCTGGGCGGATACCATTTACCGGATAAACCGGGGTGTTATTCGCGACCGGAATCGGCTGCCGCTGGGCCAGAAGATTCGCATCCCAGCTCGGCAGCAACTTTCGAGTACCACTGCACCGCCGAATACTTCAGCGTCCGGCCTCGTTCCGCTACCGCCCTGGACGCGGGATAAGACGAATTAGGGGCACCACCTAATTTTTGTAAGGCTTCCGTTCGGTCCACGGAAAATTGTGGTCGCGGTTGCGCAAGCGAAGTTCTAGAAACGAAGCAACAGTCGCACGCGCACCGAGATCGTGTTCGGTTTCATTGAGTAAAGTTTCGCCATTGTGTTCCGTATCGAGCGTTTTCAAAAAGAGCGTCCATTTGCCGACATCGTCACTCTCCGTTTCGTGGCCATTTTGCTTCAGCCGCGCGTAGATATTTTGGGCAGTCTTTGATTCTCTGGTTTCTTTCGGTTCTTTGTTTGCGGCGTTGGCTTGTTTTTGACCGACTAAAATCAGCATGGATACTTCGCCCTTTCCTACCGCGGGATGTCGCGAGAGGGCATCGATCTTCATTTGTTTGCCGATCTTTGTCTGGGGTGAAACGAGGACGAGTGCCCTAACGTCTTGGTTGCCACCGCGAATTTGGGTGGATACGCGTGTGTTGCCACCTCGTACTAAAGGATCCCAGTCATAGATGGCATAATGGGCGGCCAGGATGGCTCCTTTCCCCACCCCAATGAGTGTGGTAGCCGCAAGATTGAGCTTTTTGGCGTTGTTTTCCTCCAGCAGGAACATACGCACCGCTTCCAGGTCGCCAGCGACGACATTTTCCGGTTTCACGTTTCTCGCTGTCAGCTTGCGGGGCTGTCCGGAGTGTTTGTCTTTTTTGACGGTCGAACTGCCATGTCCGCGCAGATCCGGGAGAATGACCGCATAGCCCTTGCTCTGAAGGTATTCGGCCAACGATTCGTACGTTGCACCGTCTTCTTTTTCTTTCCAGTCGTGGATCACAACGACCGGCACCGTCTTTTCACCCTCGGTGCCCTCGTAGTAGAGCGTGTTTAACCCAACACCGTCCTTGGTTGTTAAATTGACGTTGCGCGGCTTGGGCGGTGGTTCAGGTTCCTCTTTGGCCACGGCGGTACACGTCAGCAGCGTGAGAAACGCTGCGCAGAGCACGCCGCTTGTGGTAAGGCAACGCCACGGTCGCCGTTCAAAGTGCTCAAAATCGCCGTTTCGACCGATTTGATCCATGACGGTGGGATTCCTTTTGGGGACAAACAACTGGAATGCTGCGGGTCACAAGTGCCGTGGCATATTGTAGATAGGTTGTTTATACCGGTCAACGCAAGCGACCAGCTGGGCTTTTCATGATGTTCGACTGTAAAATGCGTTACCTTCGTACGATTGCGGGGTTTTTAGATTATCGATGAAGCTAAAATTGGACGAGAAGCGAAGTGGCCACACACGTGGTTGGGGAGTGTTTTACCGGTTCAATCGGCGTGAAAAATTTAAACTGGAGAGGTCGTAGACGATCGCGATGAAGTGGCGAAAAAAGCTGCAATTTTACTGGCAGGTACGCACGGGCGAAGAAGATACGCCGTTTGACGAAGATTTGCCCGCATGGCTTTTGAGCGTCGCGGTGCATCTTGGTCTCTTGACGCTGGGGGCAGTCTTTTTGAGAGAAATCCCTTCCGATCAG
>CAUZBD010000458.1:0-2941 GCA_963577795.1 Planctomycetota bacterium
AGAAGCCGCGACAAACCGTTCTTTTCCTCCTTCGATATGGGAAGGATGTTGGCGAAACCATTGCGGGTTGTCGGCAATAATTTCAACCGGAACATCGGGCGAGGGACCGGCCACGTTGGCCAGGCGATAATTGTGCTGTCCGCGTTGAGGATAATCGAGCCAGAGAGTGCCCGACTCGGCCTGTCGATCACCAGGTGCGGCCAGATTAATACCCACGCGAGTCACCGGACCGGTGGGGGCCTTCATCGCACTGTACGTCCAGGTTTCCATTTCCGGAATGTGCGTCAGTGCAAGTGAGGTGAATAGCGAGTAGGCGCAGGTGCAACCGTGCCCGAAGTTCGGGGCATTCAGAATGCCACCTGCTGGAATCAGGCTGTTGCGACAACCGGTGCGAAAACCTTTGAGTCTTCCAGTAGAAACATCTTTCATATTTGTAAAACCAGCGGAGTCGGCTCGAAAAGTCATCAGGTGTTCGTTGGCGACGGCATAATTGCAATGATGACCGTGCGCCGTAAACTCCCAATCAACCGGCTGTCCGGTGAGCGGATGCTGCATTTGAATCGGCTCTCCGGTTTCGAGAAAATATTGAACTCCAGGCCCACGCTGGTCGATGATCCGATCCTTCCAGAGGATGAGTCGATCCCAGCGGCTTTCGGGGTGCCCGAGAAAACCCTTAGATTTTGCCGTCTTGTTCCACATGACCTCACCCGTTTCTCCACGATGCGCCTGAATAGTTTCATGATTGGAGGCGACGAGAATATCCTGCCCTTCCTTGAAGGCCAGCCAGGTCATCACCATGGGCGTTTCGTGACTCCAGATTTCTTCACCTGTTGCCGCGTTGAGTGCCCGAATCGTTCGCTGTTTTCCAGTATTAGGGACGACACCCGCCCGGCCGATATCGTTGTAGAGCGCCTTGATATGCCCATCGAAATAATAAACTCGTTCGCCACCAATAGCGACAATTGGACAGCTTGCCTCCGGGGAATGATCCCAAATGATATCCCCGGTTTTCCGATTAATAGCCACCAGACGCGTTGGTACACTTCCTTCGTGTTTGGCGGTATCGAATATGGATGCGATCAGTAGATCGTTCCAGACACGAATCCGTCCCCAACGGGCGGTCGATTCAGGCAGTCGGAACTCGGCGCGCGTTTTTCCGGTTACAGGATCAATCCACAAACAGCGATCCGGATACGTCAGATAAATGCCATCTTCAACGGCACAGAAGTGGTAGCCCGTGTGGTGATCGCCATCGTAAAAATTGCCACGTCTTCCCGGACTCGATCCTTTCTCAATTGTTTTTTCCCAAAGAATCCGCCCCGTGTAGATGTCGACTGCGGCCAAGGTCGTGTGCCCCTGGAGAAACATGCGTCCGTTGATCACCGTCAGGCTCGGTCCCCAGAAATGACGGTCGAAAAAATATTTGGTATCCGAGGCTGGCCCACCGAACCAGAGAATGCCAAGTGGCAAACGGACACGGAGGTCCTGGCTCATGAGCGAATTGGACGGATCACCATATTCGTGAGACCAGTTGGCTGCACCCTCGAGTGCTCCTGCCCGGCGAAGCAGACTCCAGGAACCGATTCGTGCAACAGTCGCTCCGGGTAAAGTCTCGAGCATCGGCGCAAGTTGTGTATGCTCCGCTTCGCTAAGCGGCAAAAGTGCTGCGCCCCCGTAAGGCCGAAGCATTTCAAACAGGGCAGTCCAGCCCTCCTCATCTTCTCTTCGGGGCAAGAGTCCCGGATCGGCAACCACAGAGAGCGTGGCAAAGTAGGGTGGCAGACGCAATGCGAGTGGGCTTCCGGTCAAGGCTGTGAGGCGCCGACCGTAAAGACCTTTTTGATCACTTTTGCTACGGAGTGCGGCGGTTTTCTCCGCGTCTGGATCGACGACGAGCAGTTCCAAAGTCGTCTTCCCAATTAGCTCTTCGAGCAGTTTATCTTCCGCTCCCCAGACGAGGCAGAATCCGTGAGGATCGGGAAGCGAAGCAATCGTCTGCTTAAGCGGAAACGCGGCAGATGCTGTTTTGGTAACAGAACTAGATTGTTCCTGTGCTGGATAAATGCGTGCGACCATCTGCTCTGCACCGAAACAGAGCAATTGTCCTTCCGCAGTGGCAACAAACAGACGGCCGTCGGCGGCCACCAGGGCGGTGGGTGTTCCATCAACGACCGTTGCCCACGTAATCTGTGCCGATCGACCGTCACGCGGTGGTTCCGCTGCGTAGAGAACATTTCCCCAGCGGCCATAAATGCGATTGCCTGCTTTAATGTCGACCGTCAATGCGCCTTCTTGATGCCGCGCTGCACTGATCGCTCCCAAGGCATCAGTAATTTGGCGGGCGTTTATGAACCAACTGGCTTTAAAGGGTGGCGGTTCGGGAGGTCGGTTCCCCTGAGCAGGTTTTGGTTGTGGTTGTTTGAGGATGTCCGCCGCAACTATATTATCTCCCTGCGCAATATAAAACTCTGAGCCATCACTCACTGGCCGGGGCGCGTTGATTGGCAGCATCGCTTGGGTCTCAAGGTCAATCACACGCTGACCATGAAAGAGCCATTGCTTACTGGCGGTAACAAAATAGTCGGTGAGCCCGCGACTGTCGTAGGCGAGTGGTGCGAGCGCCTCGGCTTCAAGATCAAACAAACCAACCGTTGCCCGCCCGCAAGGAATAAAAAGTTTTCCCTCGCTTTCAACCAGATAGCCCTGGGGAGTCATATCGGTAAGCGAAATGACCCCAGCGACTGACTCGGGGGATGCCCCGGCTGCAATTTTTTCTAAATCGAGCCAATAGAGAAACGTTCCCTCGAAGGGCCAGACACCGACCGTGAAATAAAGCTTCCCATCGGCAAGCACCGGCCCTCCACGGACTGGAAGCACTGAACTCATTCGATCATTACCGATGACCCGGCGTGCAGCAGGTGCGGCTTTAAAACGCCAGAGC
>CAUZBD010000459.1:0-2937 GCA_963577795.1 Planctomycetota bacterium
TGCTCCGGTACAACTTGCGCCAAATGTAGTGCGACCGTAGTCGAGCACAGTGAGTGCAATTTTCAGACCTTTTCCCAAATCTCCCAACACGTTTTCGCGTGGAACAAACATGTCATGGAAGGCGAGTCGCCCGGTCGCGGTACCCCGCACTCCGCATTTATCCATCCGTTCCTCGACGACTTCAAACCCGGGCATGTCGGGAGAAACCAGAAAGGCCGTGACCTTCGTTTCATCACTTCCCTCCACAGGCGTACGCGCCATGACGGTTAACGCTTGTGCGATCCCGCCATTGGTGATCCATCTTTTCTGCCCATTGAGTCGATACCCGGTTCCATCTTCACTCGGGGTAGCGATTGTCTGTACGTTTCCCGCATCGCTACCTGCCTCTGGCTCTGTCAAAGCGAAAGCGCTGATCCACTCTCCTGTTGCAAGCTTGGGAAGCCACTGCTTTTGTTGTTCCTCATTACCAAAAAGAACAATGGCCCTGGGCCCGATGGAATGGTGCGCATTAACAAACAGCGATGTGCTTCCGCAATGTCCAGCTAATCGCTCCACCAATCGGCAATACTGGGTTTGACTCATTCCCAGTCCGCCCGTTGATTTGGGAAGGCATGCACCGAGAATACGCATACGACCGAGTCCCTCAATGACCTCATCCGGAATACGGGAAGTGCGATCAATCGCAACCGGGTCAATTTTTTTCTCACAAAAAATACTTAGTTCTTCTAATACGGCGTTTCCCTCGGTGTCCGCATGAATATCAGGATAGGGAAGGAGTTTGTCGCCCAAGAAGTGCCCAAAGTAGAGTGCCCTCGCAAAACCAATCTTGGCAAGCCGATCCCCAAGTAACTCTTCGGCCTCGGCCATCTGTTTTTCGCGTAAAGATTCCGACATGACATTCAGCCCTTCGCTCGAATAAAACTCCGGCCCCGCTTCGAGGAAATATACTCCAGCTTTATGTAGCTAGCTACAGCGATCCCGCCTGAACCTTTCATCTGAAAGCACTCACGTGCCCCCATGAGAACCTAACAGAAACGGAAACCGATGCGTACTACGTAGATGGACTGTCACATCGCCACATCTTTATAGCAATCACAATCATGCGGCCCAGTGCGTTTCTTCTTCTTCCGGTTCTTCTTCCGCATCGAGTGCTGCCAGATCGTTTGCTGAAAAATAGCGACCCGCAAGCAAGCGAACGGGAATCAACCCGGCGATAAATAGTGGAAAAAGCAAACCAAGAACACTTACCTTCACCAGCCAGAGAACCGCGAAACAAATTAATTGAAGCAATGTAAATTTGTGAACGGTTGCGATCGGAACCCTTCGAAGGTAGTGCGTACTTGGATAAAGTGCCGGATCAATCAGCCAAAGGCTCAATCGCTCAAAAAATTGGCTCGACACCAGCGAAACGATGCCCATAAAGAGAAATAAACCGTAGAGAATCGCCAGCGGGATCACTTTCATCCAGGGAAGGAAAAAGAGCGTCCCGCCGATGAGTAGAGCTGTCACGAGTCCGGTTATCCGGTTTTCGCGCACCTGCAACACACGTTCGTGTTTATATCCATCCGGTTTGACGACTTCCTCCATCGTGGCCAGTGAACGCACATGATTCAGAGACCGCACCGTTGCAGCCACCAACCAAGGCAGCCCAAAAATGGAACAAATGCCGGTCAACACGCCGACGACCGCCAAATCCAGATGATATGCCACGCCTTTCTTGAGCTTATGATCTGGACTGTTCACGAGGCGGGCCGTGATATTTTGATCGAGGTAAACGAGAACGGTGACCAGAATGGCCGGGCCCAGTGCAGCAAATGGAATCCAGAGGGGAACGGACCAGAAGGAAATCAACCAAGTACGCTCCCTGGTAGTCGCAAAAACATCCGGAATATCTAGTTTTTCTAGTTCGATCCCTCGGAACCAAATTGCGACGAGCGTCATGAGCAGGACTGCGATTGTCGGTCCGAAATCGGAAAGAAATTCACGAAAGCGGGATCGCAACAATCGACTGCGGCGCATGCGGGAAAGACCCGATGCAATAAAAAAGGTGCCGAGCGTTAAGACGAGGGAAAAGAGCGCCGTATCGTAGGGACCGACATGCGCCTCCTGAAATTCGAAAAACAACCACTTCAGCGCTTCGTAGATGAAAATAAAGGAGATAAGAACGACAAAGATTTCGTCGGTAAAACGCGTAAAATACCGCATCAAACAACTTGCGTCGGTAAAGGCAAGGATAATCAGCATTCCCGCCGTCCAGAGCCCCACCCAGGCGTAGGTCGGTAAAAAGGGGATGTCTAGATCGGTACATAAGTCATAAAGAATAGCAGTCATCACTAAGAGCGGGCCGGTGCCACCCAAAAAAATCAGTGGTTGGCCAGAAAACAGCGCGTAGACCACACCACAAAAAACGGTTGCCACAATCATTTCTACAACACCGATGTTGTTTCCCGTTTGCACCGCCATCACTCCGCCGAAGGTCACTGCCGGGGTGAAGCAGGCAAAAAACAGAAAGAGTGAGGAACTCACAGATTTTTGATGCAGCCCGTCCGTAAAATCGCTGCGATAGACGGCAGCCCGACGGCGGATATCGGCCATCAGCCCGCCGCCGAAGCGGCCGGTATATTCCAGGCCCTCAACCGGTTTTGCGTCCACCTCAACCGGCAAAGCAGTTCGCCGGTCATACCGATCCAAGGCAGAGAGCAAGGCTTGATGATCTCGAGCCCGCATCGCATCGAAGCGGAATTCATCGTCGGACATCAGACGAGCGATGCTCGCCAATGTATCGAGATGCCTTACGGCATCTCCCGGTGGCCCGAGCATGAAGAACAAGAACCGTGTGGGAATGCCGTCCGGTGCGCCCAAATTCACAGCATGCGCGAGACGAACAAAAATCACGCGAGGCTTTTCAAGCCCGTCAAGATACGCATGCGGTATAGA
>CAUZBD010000460.1:0-2924 GCA_963577795.1 Planctomycetota bacterium
TCCCGTACGCGGCCGGCTGCTGTCGGCGGAACGTGATACCCCGGCGAACGAGCAGCGCACAAACCTGTTCGAAATGCTCGAGTTCTTCCGCAATAATCAGTGTCATTTCACGACACAACTCCGCATGGGTGTCGTAGGCGCAGAGCAAATTCATCGCTGTGCGGGCCGCTTTTTTTTCACAGTGCGCATGGTCGATTAGCACTTCTTCGAGATTTTCTCTGACCTGCTCAAGCCAACAGGCAGAAGTCGCGGATTTGAGTCCCAGCATCGGTCTTTGCTCCCCAACCTTTGCGGCTATGATCTAGATTTGCGTCGACGTTGTATCCATAGCGAAGAGGTGGCAGCATCCCCGCCCGGACAATCAAACCAAACTAGCGAAGCACACTGCGTCAATCAATCCACCGAGTGACAATCTACTGGAGTTATCCACAATACGGCGTTGGCGCCGCACACTCGATAGGAATCTGGCACAGCATTTTTTGTATTCGCGCGGTCGGCAAACTATGAAGCGTGGAGGAAAAGGGCAAATGCACTTACCACAGATCATCGCGCACCGCGGAGCCTCCTTTGATGCACCTGAAAATACCCTCGCTGCGATCAATCTGGCCTGGAGGCAGCAGGCAGATGCGGTGGAAATCGACGTGCGATTGACCCAAGACGAACACATCGTCGCAATCCATGATGCCGACACTATGCGCACTTGCGATCGCCAAATGATCGTCGCCGAATCCACCTACGCCGAACTGCAGCAGGCAGACGCCGGGGGCTGGAAAGGGCCCGCTTATCGAGGAGAGCAGATACCACAGCTTGCAGAAATCCTGAGCACACTCCCCGAGTGGGCACGCCTGTTTATTGAGATAAAATGTGGTGAGGAAATTCTTGCACCGCTCGCCGCACAACTTGCAAGCGACGTGAAACTTCAATCCCGGTTGGTCCTGATCGGCTTTGATGCGGCGCTGATTGCGAAAACAAAAACAATACTGCCTGCGAGTTCGGCACTCCTGTGTGCCGCGGTCGGTGATCGTGACGCAGCACCCTGGAGCGTGGCAAACATTGAGAAGTTGATTGAAAAAGCCAAATGTCTCAAACTCGATGGAGTCGATCTCGATGCGGCAGGTGCGATCGACCGCAGAGCGGTCGAAAGACTGCACGACGCAGGATTCGGTTGTTACTTTTGGACAGTCGACGATCCCCTCCTTGCCCAGCAACTCGCCCAATGCGGAGTCGACGGTGTGACCACCAACCGCCCTGGCTGGCTTCGTGGGAAACTCGAAACCGAGGGACTGGATACCTCATCTTAAAACTCGCAAATCCCCCTGCTTACGAGTCATTCCTCTTTTCACTACACTGTGACGCGTGTCTGCCGGGCTGCCGGGGCCCTTGGGCACCACCGTTTTCAATCTACCGAACTGCCAGGAAAAGAACGTCATGACACATCAGCAACTACAATGGGCGGGAGGACTCTCACTGCTTATCGCGGCCTTCTGTCTGGTCGCTTTGGTCGGCTGGACCGATAAAGAACCTGCACAGCAAAGCGACACACCGGCCATCCTCGGCTCCTGGTCCTGGTACACCGGTACCATGCAAGTCAAAAGTGATGGCACGTGTCACTGGCAGGGTGCTGGGCGGGAAGAACACGGAAAGTGGAAAAAAGCGGAGGGGTATTTATTTGACTGGGGGGAGAAAGGGAACGACTGGAATTACTTGGACGTAGACTCCGAGGGTCGACTCTCGGGCCAATTTCTTAAATGGGGTGGCGAGCTTCAGGGCACAAGACCCGAAAATACGCCTGATCAATAAGTCCGGGCCTTTTTTCTTCACTCTCACATTTCCGTAGCGGATGGCCAAAATCGACCATCGTGTTTGGGATACACCACCGCGCATTTTGAATTATACTCGAACCGGTATCTCTTCGAAGGAATTTCGGGTTTAGGGGATTTTCGTATGGTTGTGCTGAACCGAGCGAGGCGTCGCGAACTGATGCAAACTCTCTCTCCTCAAAAATCCGCTCGCACTTTTCGAGAATGGGCACTGAGGCGTTTCCTCAACCGGATGCCGCACCTCCTTACCCTTGCCGCAGTCTCTCTGACGCTTACCGCCTGCAATCGCAGCAGCGACACGGTCAATCAACTGCCCCCGGTCACGGTTGTTCATCCGGTAATGCAAGATGTCACGCTGTATGAATATTTTACCGGTCAAATTGAAGCCATCGACTCGGTCGATATCCGTAGTCGCGTCTCGGGATACCTCGATAAAATCCGCTTTAAGAGCGGCAGCGAAGTGGGAAAAGAGGAGGTGCTTTTTATTATCGATCAGCGGCCGTTCCAGGCTAAAGTCGACCAGCAGACTGCAAGTCTCGAACAGTCCAAGGCGCAACAAAAGTTGGCACACATCCAATACAAACGCGATATCGGACTTCAACGAACGGACCCCGGTGCAATCGCTCAGGTCTCAATTGATCGGTCGGTAGCGAATGTGGGAGTGCAGGATGCAAATGTGATGCAATCGCAGGCGCAGCTTGAGGAGGCCCAATTGGACCTCAACTATTGCACCATCAGTTCGCCTATTTTGGGTCAGGTCAGTCGTAACTATGTCTCGGTGGGAAATCTAATCACCGGTGGCACGGCCCAAGCAACTTTGCTCACGACAGTCGTTTCGGTCGATCCCATTTACGCTTATTTTTACGTTGACGAACATACGATCGAACGTGTTCAAAAATCGGTTCGTGAAGGAGAGCGTCCTCCCGTGAAATCAAAGAAGATTCGCGTGGAACTCGGTCTGAATATCGATAAGGATAAATACCCGCATCAGGGCGTGATTGATTTCAGCGACAATCAGTTCAGTACCGACACAGGAACGCTCCAGGTACGTGGCGTTTTCAATAACCCAAAACCAGAAAAAGGCGAACGCATCCTCGTGCCGGG
>CAUZBD010000461.1:0-2924 GCA_963577795.1 Planctomycetota bacterium
GGGATTTTGCTCCTCATTTCATCCCTTTCAGCTTGCCCAGCATGCGGCCATGGAAGCAACCGATGATCTGATGGTCGATAATCAAATTGACGTCGGCTCACATTAACGAAGCTCCGTTTGCATCAAGATTACTGGATGCGTTCCGTTCGTGCAGCAGACTCGGCGTTATTTGAAACGCAGTCCGCGGATGATGCTATGAAGGTCTTTGTTGAGTTCCTTGGCGGATGCGTAGCGGTCTTCTGGTTCTCTTTCCAGGCACCGCATCACAACCCGGACAATGTCAGGGCTCAAATCGTCACGGTATTGCGTCGGAGAGGAAATCTCTCCGTTTTGCATCCGCTTGAGCAACGCGTAGCGCGACCCACTTGAATCGATCGGCGAGTTTTTTGTGAGTAAACGATAAAGAATGAGTCCCAGGCTGTAGATATCGGTCGCCATGCCAATTTTCTGCTGTTCCCCGACAGCCTGTTCGGGGGCCATAAATTCGAGTGTACCGATGATATCGCCTTCCATGGTGATACTCGCCTCCTTCATCACTCCTTCCATCGCCTTCGCCAGTCCAAAATCGAGGACATAGGGATGTCCTTTCGGTGAGACGAGGATGTTGGATGGCTTTAAATCACGATGGATGATCGCCTTCGCGTGCGCGTGGGCCACCGCACTGCAGACGACAGAGAAGAGTCGGAGAATAGCCTCATCATGCAATTCTCGGTCACGGGCAAAAATATCGAGGCGTTTTCCTTTAATCAGTTGGAGCGTGTAATAGTAGATATCGCCATCTTTTCCAGAATCGTAGATCGTTGCAATATGAGGATGATCGAGGCTTGCAGCTAATTTTATTTCGCGTTCAAACCGCGTAAGTGCATCCTCGGAGGAAAAGGCTGTCAGGTTGTGGACCTTGATCGCGACTTCCCGATTTTTAATGAGATCCAAGGCTCGCCAAACTTGGCTGACTCCACCCTGGCCAATAAGTTCGGTGAGTTCATACCCTGTGATCGTGGGTGCTAATATTCCCCCCCGCCCAAGTCGGTCATCAAGCTTTTCAAGACTTTCTTCAACGTGCTGCTCTGAGTGCGATTGGTTTGGATCGACTTCGTCCTCCAGGCCCGGCATTCGATCCTGAAGCAAAAGGGTTTGAACCTCTTCAATCAATTCGCAGTCATCCCCACACAACTCGGTTAACGTATTTTTCTGTGTGTCGGGATCCAGATCACAGAGCTGCAGAAACAGATCGGTTACCTGTTGGTGTCTTTCGTGGTTCATGCGGTTGTCGTCTCGTCCAGATAGCGCTTGAGCCAGGCCCGTGCCAGTCGCCAGTCACCTTTGACGGTCCGAGGTGATACGTCAAGTGCGGCAGCCGTTTCATCGATGGTCATGCCAGAAAAGTAACGCATTTCTACAATTTTTGCCTGCCGCTCGTTGAGCTTCGCAAGCGTATTTAATCCTTCATCAAGCGCAATGACATCAACGCGTTGGTTGGTGTCAGCTGCAGGGATATGATTGATCAGCAGATCGACGCGATGTCGATCGCCACCTCTCTTTGCGCGATTTCGATGGCGGGCATGATCGACCAGAAGTCGTCGCATGGCCGTAGCAGAGAGCGCAAGGAAATGCGCCCGATCGGTGCAGTTGATTTGCGCCTGATCCATCAACTTCAAAAAAGCCTCGTGAACCACATCGGTCGTTTGCCACTCGTGCCCCGGCAATTCGCCACGCAACTGTCGAGAGGCGACTGCTTTGAGTTCGGCATACAGATGATTGAGAAGCGCGTCCGCCGCCGATCCCTCCAGCTTGCGGCATGCTTTGAGCAGCTGGATCGTTTGATCTTGAAGTTCGTCGTTCATGGGACTCTTTCAGGACCGTCTACCAGGGGCGGGTCGTACCCTGAGGGCAATGCCAACGTTCTAAGAGGCAATGATAGTGGAAAAATTCAAGTCTTCATAACCCTTGCATAATATGAAGTTACGGCGATTTCAGCACCTAAAAAAGAAAAAAATGCCAAATTTACTGCCCGTTTATCCCCTTTTCGACGCATATACCTGTGAAGAGGACAGAAATCGGGTGGCCCCTGGCCCCCATCCCCCGGAAAGTGAAGGAGAAGCGAAATGAAAGTTGCCACCCGTAGTCGAAACCAGCGTTCTCGTAGTTCATCGCGTGGTCGTAGCCGTCGGGCAAGCAACTCTACTCGTGTTTCCGGGATCCATAACAGGCGTGACAAGCGATTTTTCTGTGAACCCCCCCACCCAGTGCTGGAAGATGCTCTCGAGCAGTCAAATCAGCCGGAGCAGACACCGGCACCGGCCGGTGTTCGGCCGGAGTGGAATGAGGCAGTTATGCTGTGGCTCAGTTGGAACAGCACGTATGAGAAAGCCACAGCAAAGATGTATAAGGACGGTAACAAAGAGAAGCTACGGGCGATGTTCAGCGAGATGGAATTGTTGCGCAAGCAGGCCATTGAGCTGAGCCAAGGGCTGCTCGGCTGCTAACGTTCAGCCTCGCCCCTTAAGACACACAACTGCCGGTCATCGAGATCGGCAGTTGTGTTTTGCCGGGAGCGTTCTCTGATCTGGGTAGCTAAATTTCGCTTTCACTGTCCCAGCGTACGAAGCCCTCAATGGCTGCATACTCGGCCAACCCGAGCGCATCATACATAGTGGCGGTTTCGAGATTTCGCTGTTCGGCCCGCTGCCAGAACTCGCGAATATCGACTCCTGGAAACAGGGCACGATCTTTCTGCGACTCGTGCTTGAAGATGGCATTTCGCTTCCGACTGACTTCCTTTGGACTTAAGGGGACCGCCATTTCAATATCATCCGGGCTCCATTCCTGCCAAGCACCGCGATACAGCCAAACTTGGGTGGTGCGATACCAGGATTCATCCCTCAGGCGTTTGCACGCGGTGAGCACCGCTTTGAGGCAGGTGC
>CAUZBD010000462.1:0-2922 GCA_963577795.1 Planctomycetota bacterium
TGGTGAGTTTAATTTGGATGGTATTCCATCCGCACCGCGAGGAATTCCACAGATTGAAGTCAAATTTGATATCGATCGCAACGGAATTCTGAACGTTTCGGCGAAGGATGTGAATTCCGGTAAAGAACAGACTGTTACTATTACGAATTCGAGCGGGTTGGATGAGGATGAAATTAAGCAAAAACTAAAGGATGCTGAATCGCATGCGGAAGAGGATCGCAAAAAACGCGAGGTGGTCGAGACGCGTAATAAGGCAGAGGCAATGTGCTTTGAATTGGAGAAGATGATCAAGGACAACGAGGACAAGCTGGCCGATGCAGACAAAGAGCCTCTGGTGGCAGCGATTGCCAAGACGCGTGAAGTGGCGGGCGGAGAGGATGTAGAGACCACAAAAGCAGCGATTACGGAACTGGAGCAAGCTTCCCATGCTTTAAGCAAAACGCTTTATGAAGCAACTGCCCAGTCGGCTGCACCGGATGGAGATAGCCAACCTGCATCCACCGTCGGCGACGCCGGTTCTGCGACGGACGATGTGATCGACGCTGATTTCGAAGTCAAAGATTCCTAAAGCCACCTGCAACGATCCCTCCGCGGAACGGCCTGGTAGTTTTGCCTTGTCGCACAGCATATGCTGCTGCGCGAAGAGCCCAAAATTAAACCAATGACAATACCCATCGATAAATTAACGATCAAAGCACAGGAGGCGCTTCAGGCTGCCCAGCAAATGACACGGCAGGCTGGGAATCCCGAAGTGAGCACAGTGCATTTGCTTGCCGCCCTGCTTGATCAGAAGGATGGCGTCGTGGTTCCAATCGTCGATCGCATTGGTGCCAATCGAGGACAACTGCAGAAAATTGTCCAAAGTGAACTGGACCAGCTTCCGCGCTCTGTCGGAAGTCAGCCATCCGTCTCGCAGGCCCTACAGAAAGTAATCGACGCTGCGCAAGGTGAAGCAGCCACAATGAAAGATGAATATCTTTCGACCGAACATCTGTTTCTTGCCCTGGCAAAGGAAGATGAAAAAGCGAAAGCTCTTTTACAGCTTTGTGCGATTGATGCGGATGACATTCTCAAGGCGCTCCAAGCGGTGCGAGGAAGCACGCGGGTGGTGGATCAAAATCCGGAAGAAAAATTTCAAGCACTCGAGCGGTATGGCATCAATTTAGTCGAACGGGCGCGTCAGGATAAGTTAGACCCTGTGATCGGTCGCGACGAAGAAATCCGCCGTGTGATTCAGGTGCTCTCGCGAAGAACGAAAAACAATCCAGTGCTTATCGGCGAACCGGGGGTTGGTAAAACCGCAATTGCGGAGGGCTTGGCGGTGCGTATCGTTCAAGCTGATGTGCCACAAAGCTTGAAAAACAAGCGGGTGGTGGCGCTTGATATGGGGGCCCTGATTGCCGGCACCAAGTTCCGCGGCGAGTTTGAAGAGCGTTTGAAGGCAGTGCTCCGCGAAGTTCAGGACGCCGCTGGGGGAGTCATCCTCTTTATTGATGAACTGCATACGGTGGTCGGTGCCGGAGCAGCCGAGGGGGGGAGCGATGCCGCCAATTTACTCAAGCCTGCGCTTGCCCGGGGCGATCTTCGTTGCATCGGTGCGACGACACTCGACGAATACCGCAAATACATTGAGAAAGATGCGGCCCTAGAGCGCAGATTCCAACCCGTTTTTGTCGGTGAGCCTTCGGTGGAAGATACGATTGCCATTCTCCGTGGACTCAAACCGCGGTACGAGGCACACCATAAAGGAGTCAAAATCAAGGACTCCGCCTTGGTCGCGGCCGCAGAACTTGCCAATCGCTATATCACGGAACGCTTTCTCCCGGACAAGGCGATTGATCTAGTCGACGAGGCAGCCAGTCGCTTGGCAATGGAATTAGAGAGTGTGCCGCAGGAAATTGATGAAGTGCAGCGGCGGCTCACCCAACTCGAACTTTCGCAGCGTCAACTCGCCGAAGAGACCGAGAGTCACGCCAAGGAAAGGCTGGCGGAAATAGAGGAAGAAATGGAGCTCCTCCGTCGGCAGCGGGCGAGTCTCAGGGAGCAGTGGGAGGCGGAAAAATCAGGGCTGGGGAACGTTCAACAGGTCCGTGAGCAGTTGGTCAAATTGGAGCAGGATTTTGAACGTCGTGATGCTGCGATCAAAGAAGTTTCCGCCTCGGGTGGCGCCGTTTCCGAGCAAGATTATCAGCGGCTCTATGAACTCGATGTACAGAGAAAAGACTTACAGAAACGGCTGGAAGAGCTGGAACTCTCTCAGAGTGATCCTCCCGCAGCGAGCGATCAATCCACTGAAACGACCAAGCGTCTCCTGCGTCAGGAGGTGACCGAAGACGAAATTGCAAGTATCGTTTCGGCGTGGACGGGAATCCCGGTGAGCCGGATGATGGAGATCGAACGAGCGAAACTGCTCGTGATGGAAGACCGCATTCATCAGCGCGTTATCGGTCAGGAGGAGGCGGTGGAAGCCGTTTCCAATGCCGTTCGTCGCAGTCGCTCCGGTTTACAGGACCCTAATCGTCCGATTGGTTCTTTTTTGATGCTCGGTCCAACGGGTGTTGGTAAGACAGAACTTTGCAAAGCCCTCGCAGAGATATTGTTTGACGACGAGTCGGCGATGGTGCGAATCGACATGAGCGAATACATGGAGCGACACGCAGTGAGCCGACTGATCGGAGCGCCTCCCGGCTACGTTGGCTATGAAGAGGGTGGAGCACTCACCGAGGCAGTTCGCCGCCGACCCTATTGCGTTGTGTTGCTCGATGAGATTGAGAAGGCACACCGCGATGTATTCAATATATTGCTTCAGGTCCTCGATGACGGACGATTGACCGATAATCAGGGACATACAGTCGATTTCACCAATACGCTCGTCATTATGACCAGCAACGTGGGAAGTCAGATGATCCAGGAGATTGGACA
>CAUZBD010000463.1:0-2921 GCA_963577795.1 Planctomycetota bacterium
TGGTTCACTGGGTGCTGGTTCGGGATCGAGTCTTACATGGGATACGGTCCACTCAAAAAGATCGCGTGCTGCGGAAAGGTCATCGCTGGAATGAAGTGTGGCATAATTGGAGACCCCATTGAGCAGCGCACACTCGCGCAAATAGGCGCCGTCGTAATTACTGAAGTCGCTCTCCTCAAGATTCGATATCAATGGCCCCGTTTGTAATGCCTCTGGCAGCGTCGCCAGGAGTGGATCGAGTTGCCAGGCGGTTTGCGGTTGTTCGATCCGATTCCATTGATTCAGACGGTCAACGATTTGGGAGAGGATTTGTGTAGGACCAAATTGTGAAAGGTGATTTAGATTATCGACCGCATAATCAAAGTAGTCCTGGTTCTGTCCACTACTCACTTGGGCGTCGGCGGATACCGGGATCACGGGCCGATCCGCACATCCGCCAAGTGCCAAGAAGAAGCAAGCGAAGGGCAAAGTCCAGCAGACGTGGTGATGCTTAGAAAAATTCATCTTATTTTGGTGCGCTGCTTTAGCTATTGGAGCTATTGGTTTATTTAGGATATACATCGAGAGTGGTTTCACGTAGGCGAAGTAAGCGGCAAAGTGTTTCTTCAAATGTATCGAAGGGAATCATGTTCTGTCCATCGCTGGGAGATTGATCGGGTTCTGGATGCGTTTCAAAGAACAGCCCATCCACACCCAAAGCCACTGCCGCTCTCGCCAGAGGTTCGACCAACGCGCGGGAGCCTCCGGTGGCGCCAGGCAGGGAACCGGGCTGTTGAACGCTATGTGTGGCATCAAAAATGACAGGAACGCCGAGGTGCCCAAGGGCAACGAGTGATTTTGAGTCGCTCGCAAGCCGACCGTATCCGAAGAACGTTCCCCGCTCACAGACGAGGATATTCTCACACCCCCCGCCCTTGAGTTTGTCGATCACATACTTCATATCCTCGGGTGCAAGGAACTGGCCTTTTTTTGCATTTACCGCGCGGCCGGTGCGTGCGGCGGCAAGCAGGAGGTCTGTCTGCCGACAAAGAAAAGCAGGAATTTGGAGCAGCGCACACACTTGGCCTGCTGCTTCGGCCTGTGAAGGCTCATGAATATCGGTTGTTGTGGGCAAGCCTGTGGTTGCCGTAACGCGTTCGAGGATCTGCAGGCCCCTCTCAAGCCCCACCCCCCGAAACGCGTCCAGACTCGTTCGGTTGGCTTTATCAAAGGAAGCCTTAAAAACAAGGTTGATATTCAAGCGTTGATTGATGGCTGCAAGTTTTTCAGCCAAATCGAGGGTGGAGGCCTCGTCCTCGATGACACAAGGACCGGCAATCACCAGCAGCGGATTCTTTCCGCCGCAGCGATACGTGCCGATCTTTGTAGGTTCAATACTCACCGTCAGGTCCGATGCTAAGCCGATTAAATGGAGTCTGGACGGGCAATATAGTTTCCCTCCACGTAGCGAGGCAACCGATGGCAAATCCGAGACAATGGCCTCGTTTTATTGGCAAAGCAGAGGGTAAATAGAGAGGCAAAAAAGCGCAAAAGTGTACGAATATATGTATTAGATTCATACATCTGGAGCATTTTACAGCAGCTAAAACGAGGGGGTCCCTCCCTCGGGTACGGCATATTAAAAAATAAAAATAACATTTTAAGTCAAGTCTCTGCAGGTCGATGTGGCACGCGGTCGCCTGGTAAGGATTATTTTTTATGGTTTGGGCATGCTGGTTGCTACTTAAGGGAGGTGCACTAAGACGAAACAGTTTAATTCCAATTGAGACTGGCCCGTAGGCCTCTGATGTACTCCTGCCGCATGGTTGCCTTGCCCCTGGCCACACGGCACTGTCAAATCGTATTTGGCACATCAGAGGCCTGCTTTTTGCGCCTTGCCTAATCTGTGTGTGGCCCGGTCACTCTATCCACCTGCTTCGGCCACCAAGATCAGGACACAGGTGACCGTGAAGATGGATCCAATCGTCGTCCAAAAGACGCAATCCGCCGCCGTACGACTATCTCCATCGAGCTCCAGCGAAATAATCAACGTGTTCACGGCCGTTGGTGCAGCGGCTGCAATCGTGAGCTGTGCCCCGGGCCAAGGCCAGATTCCAAACGCCCAGCAGACAGCAGCAGTGGTGGCCGGTAGCAGAAGCAGTTTGGTCGCCATTGCCGGACCGATCAATCGCCACTGTGGCCAACAGGCATTTCTCGCGAGTTGAGCACCTAAGGTCAGGAGCATGACGGGCACCGTGGCCACCGCAAGCATCTGAACAGGAACCAGCATAAATTGAGGCAACGCTGTACCGGACTCGCGAACGAAAAATGCCGCGATGACCGTATAGAGCATCGGTAGCTTAAAAAACCCGAGCAGGCCTCGCATCCCCTGCCCTTTTCCCCAGGCGATCACCCCGTACCCCACCATCCAGACAGCGATATTGCTAAGCATGATGACCATGGCTTGGACCGCAACGCCATCACCCGGGGGACGACCAAAAAGGTCCGGATGGGCTCGGTGAAAGAGTTCGGTGACGGGTAAGCCAAAATTTCCCGCGTTGTAGACGAGTCCACCGAGTAAAAGAGCGCTGGTCGTACTGCCCTTATAACCACGCCATCGGTACACCGCGACAAGAATCGTCCCGAGTAAGACGACCGGAATAAGGCTTCCCCAGGTCACCTCTGCAATAGCACCCCAGGTCAAAGAACTGTAGGCAACCTGTTCAAATAAAAAGCTAGGGACCAGTAAATAGATTGTGAGTTGGTTGAGCGTATCAATTTGAATACGTCCCCGACGATTCATCAAAGCGCCGAGACCGACCATCACCAAAATCGGTAATAAAACATTGACCAGGAGTGCCGTGAGACTGACGGTCATAAGATGATCTGTGATGAGGCCGGGAATGATCTATGGTCGGAGAAAGTGGACTCGGAGTCAATCG
>CAUZBD010000464.1:0-2913 GCA_963577795.1 Planctomycetota bacterium
ACGGCGGCATTGCCATCGTAGGCCCTCAATCCTCGACGTCTTGCAAATAGTATGCATTTTCTCTCGGGTCAATTTTGCCCCCGCTAGTCCCCACAAGTCGCCCAGTGATGGCGGCTATAGCGTTGGGGCCTTTATCCGGCCGTTAGCGTGGTTAGTGCCAAGCCTCGGTTTACTTGCACTACGGCGGATTTACCTATCGGTGCAGCGGCCACGTCTGTCAAAAGAACCTATATCCGCGACCGCACGTTAACCCTGCGCTGCGTATTGGATTGATGGGTTTGTCCTAACCCTGGCGTGTCACCGTGAGGCCACAGTATCGGCGTTTCACCGTTTCGGCGTTGCCTCCGGTCCCGAAACCCATAACCACATCTACAACATCGAAACCATGACGGCCAAGCAGACACAGCAACCGCCGTCGCATCAACGCGAATTTGCTTTGCGCTTTGGCCACATTCATTTTCCTCCAACACTGGCACAATCGGCCCGACGCGTTGGCTGAGCGCATGCCGCATGGCAGACCCATCAGGACCAGCATCAACTACCGCCTCCAAATCTTTGATCAGGATCAAATTGTGCGGCTTTAGCTTCAAGCGGCATGTAAGCCAATCTTTATGTCTCTTGTTGACCCATTCGAGACATTCGCCGTTGTCAAGGCTGGGCATTGCCGACCTTATGCGGTAGTATCAAGGCAATCTCGTAACTCCATAATACTGGTGAGAACGGCAGTGGGAGACTTCTGCACGCGAGTTGCCGCGCGATTCACAGCCACAATATGCTGCAGGATCAATCAAAAATTAAAGGGACTGTAGGGGATAGAATGCCACAAGTGATAAAAGACTTAATGCCGGGTGATTTGGAATTTCAGATGTTTGTTCTCGACGAACTCGCGGACGAGCTTATTGCACAAGGTGCCGACGTCTTGAAGCTGACCATAGGGGTTCCTGAATTATTCATGCCCAAAACGGTGCTCGATGAGATGATCGAAAAGCTCAGGGATCCAGATTTTGTCCGGCGCGTTTATCCCGAAGGGCTTCCCGAACTGCGCCAAGCCATCGTGCAATTCTATAATCGGCGATACCAGGCAGACACCTCGGTCGAAAATGTCATCGTCAACACGGGCACCTCGCCAATTTTTCGAAACATATTTCAACTTCTATCGGGCCCTGAATACGAAATTATGATTCCAAGGCCCTACTACGCCCTCTATCTGTATTGCGCAAAACTGGCCGGCGCGGCGGTCAAATTCTATGACATCGACATCGACACCAAGCGCGTCGATATGGAGTCGTTCCGCCGCAACTTCTCGCCTGAGCGCACGTCGCTGGTGGTCATCAATTCTCCTGGCAACCCGGTTGGCAACATTGTCACGCCCGACGAAATGCGCGAAATCTACCAGATCGTCGACCGCCAAGCTTACGTGTTGAACGATGAAATCTATAACAACACGATGTTCTACGATGAATTCTACTCGCCCCTGGCGCTATTCCCCAAACACAAGGATATGACCATTGTAACGAATAGTTTTTCCAAGGGGTTTCGGATGTATACCAAGCGCATAGGTTTCGCGATTCTGCCAACGGATTTGCAGACCAATTTGCGTGTGATCCAACAGCATACCCTGCTTTGCACCGATCCCTGTTATCAATATGGCATGATCGCTGCGCTCGCGGACGAGGAAAGTCCCCAGGAACTAACGAGTGTCTATAAAGCGCGCGCCGAATACACCACGGAACGCCTAACCGGCACGCGGTGCACGCCAATCGGCGCCGAAGGCGGGTTCTATGCGATCCTCCGTTGCGAAGACTGGAACAAGGCGATGGGCTTTGCCTCTTCCAAGGAGCTTGCCAGGGACATCCTCGAAAAAGCCCACGTTGCCGTGGTTCCGGGTACCGACTTCGGCGTTCCACAAGACCTGCGGCTGGCATTTTGCAACGATCGGTATGAAGAGGGGATCGACCGGTTATATGATTATTTTTCCTCCTCGAACGAGGCCTTTGCGCCGGGGTCGGCGTCTGTGTCCTGACCACTTCTGCTCGTGACATTCCCGATCATGTGGAGGTTTTCGAACGCCCTTCCTCCGTGACGTTTCCACCTGCTCTGTCGGTTGGCGTCGGAAAAGCTCTAAAGGAGGAAACCGTGGCGGCATTATAGTGTCAGCCGCGCCAGGTCATCGAACTAATGCAGAAAATGTCCCCGGTGTGTTCCCAGTAAATTTAGGAACCAACAAGGGCTCAGTGGGGGAGGATCAACGGGCTGTAGGGTGGCGTCAACTGGCTGGGCCGTAACCGTATACGAATTTGGGGGGGCAGACTATGGGAGGTGATTATTGAAGCCGTATCTGAAAAATTACTGCTCCCACATTGAGGGCAAACGCGAATTATCTCGATACATTCGTTTCCGCATTTATCACAATATTTTTGGCTCATAATCGATTACTCCCCTGCCGTTGACCGCATGGACCGCAATATTCAGATCAGATTTTGTTTTCTTGTTAAAAAAATAATTTTTCCACCATTCTTTGCCGATGATTATAGGGCAAAAAACGAGAATGATGGCACATTGTACAGGGTTATCACCCGGTGAGCGTCGCTTTTTTCTTGGTGCCTGGGCTTTCAACCACCCATAACTTTCCACTATACGGCCTTCGTCAGGACTCAAATTCTCGGATTTGGCCACAATCAGCCTATTTGCAGAATTCGGTCCACGCCTCGTTATGCGCCAGCAGCGCCCGCTTGGTTGCCGTGGTTAGCCTATCTTCCTCCGCCACGCTGATTGGTTTCACCCATCCGCATCCGTCTGCTGGCGCGTTGATATTGGCGCTGCTGTTCTCCCCAAGCCTGTGCCAGTGGGAAGTTAGTGATTTCTGCATGACAGGCTCATGCGACCTTGTCCATGCTGTTCTGGATTAACCCA